>JAOUPW010000060.1 GCA_029879665.1 Rhodospirillales bacterium
CCGGCGTCTGCCATGGGTTTATCGGCAACCGCATGTACCAGTGCTATCAGCGGGAAGCCGGACTATTGCTGCTGGAGGGCGCGTCGCCGACGCAGGTGGACAAGGCGTTGTACGAATTCGGCCTGCCCATGGGCCCGTTCGCGCTTGCCGATCTCACGGGTATCGATATCGGTTATATGATGCGCAAGTCGCTCACGCCGGACCAATTCGAGGCTCGCGCCTTTAGGGTCCACGACCGGCTGGTGGAGATGGGCCGCAAGGGACAGAAAACGGGAGCCGGATTTTACACCTACGAGGCTGGATCGCGCACACCCAAGGACGACGGCGTGGCCATGGACATCATCCGCGGCGTCGTTGTTGAAGAAGATATGGACCAGCGCGCCATTCCCGACGATGAAATTATCGAACGTTGCATCTATGCCATGGTCAACGAAGGGGCCCGCATCCTTGAAGAGGGAATCGCGTACCGCGCAAGCGACATCGACGTCATCTATGCCAACGGCTACGGCTTTCCCCGTTTCCGGGGCGGACCGATGTTTTATGCCCAACTGACCGGCCTTGATCATGTCCTTGAGGCCGTTCGGGGGTTCGCCGGCCGCTTCGGCCCCCGCTGGTGGCAGCCGCCGGAACTGTTCGTACGCGCGGCCGGGAAAGGGCGCTGGAGCGAGTGACAATCAATTGCCGCTCTCGGCATCTTGGACGCCTTGGGCGGCATTGCCGTCTCTTGACAGAAGGACATAAGCACCCGAATATTGTTTGGGGGCCGAACATTAATTAGAACCCTTAAATGTAAGCCCGGATGACCGGTGAAGGGAACGCATGACGGCACAAGAAAAACAGTCCGGAAGGTTTATGAACGGCGCCGACGCGCTGTTGCACCCCGCCCTTGATCAGGGCTTGGGCGATCACCTCGCAATCCTCTTCGATGACGGCGGAATCACCTATTCCCAACTTGCCGCCGCCGTCTGCCGCTGTGCCCACGTGCTTAGGGATTACGGCGTCGGAACCCAGGATCGGGTGCTTATGATTGCCGATGATACGCCCGAATTTTTCTACGCCTATCTCGGCGCCATGAAAATCGGTGCCGTCTCAGTTGCCGTCAACCTGCGGGTTTCGGCCGAAGACCTTAAATTCATGATCGAAGACAGCGGCTGCAAGGTAATCCTCGCCGGCCCCGAATTCCTGCCGGTGGTCAATCAGGCCGGAAGGGACCTGGAGCAGATGCCGCCGATCATGCTGATAGAGCGCCACGAGAGTGATCTTCCCAACCTGCCCGACCTGATGGTGGGAAAGCCGGACGAGATTGAGCCGGTCCTGCTGCCGCCGGAAAAAGCAGTGTTATGGCTTTACACCTCCGGCACCACCGGACACCCGAAAGGCGTGGTTCACAAGTTGGACATGATCAACAGCATCCACTTGTATATGGAAGAAGTTTACGGCATCGGACCTGAAGACCGCATTTTCTGCACCTCGAAACTTTTTTTTGCCTTTTCCGTTGGACATATATTGCTGGGAGCCCTTCGACTTGGGACAACAGCGGTTATCCAAGCAGGATGGCCGTCGGCCGACGCCGTTGCGGCGGTGGTGGAAAAGCACCGGCCAACGGTCTTTCTCAGCGTTCCGACTATGTACCGAAATCTGCTCCGGCAGGAATATGCTAAATCGGAATCGTTTCGTTCAATTCGTCATTTCATTTCCGCCGGCGAGCATCTTCCCGACGTGCTGTTTCATAAATGGCAGGCGGTATCGGGAAAGCCGATCCTCGACGCCATCGGCGCATCGGAAGTAATCTCGCTGTTCATTGGCAATCGGCCTGAGGACTATTACCCGGGCTCGACCGGAAAGCCGATGCCGAATACCGAAATCCGGATGACAACGGAAGACGGCGAACCTATTGATGAGGCCGGAGTCCCGGGGATCGTCTGGGTGCGGTCGGGAACGGTTGCCGCCGAATACTGGAAGCAGGAAGAAAAAACCGCCGCCGCCTTCCAGGACGGCTGGTATTGCAGCGGTGATTTTTTTGTCCGCGACGCCGAAGGCCGCTACTTCTATCAGGGCCGTGGCGACGACATGCTGAAAATATCCGGACAATGGGTCAGTCCGGGTGAAATCGAAAGGTATGTCCTGGAAAATACAAAGGTTTTGGAAGCCGTCGTCGTCGGTTACAAAAATGAAGAGGGACTAACCCGCCTGGCCTTGTGCCTGGCAACCGCCGATCCCGATACTGACCACGAATCCCTGCAACAGGAAATCACCGAAACCCTGACCGAAAACCTTTCCATTTACAAATGTCCCAGGCACTTCGTTTTCTTGGACGAGCTGCCAAAAACTCCAACCGGAAAAACGCAGCGCTATAAATTGCGCCAGATCGCCGCCGAACAGATATCGGGCCAACCATGAAACCGCGGCCAGCCCGGAAGGGGGATGCCACGAATTCGGCACGCCCGAAAAACACCTTCGACATGGGCATGCTGGAAGACTTGTTCGGCTACCACCTGCGCCGCGCACAAGCTGCGGTGTTTGAGGATTTCATGCGGACCATGACCGAAAGCCGCCTTACCCCGGGGCAATTCGGGGTATTGATCCTGATCGACCGCAACAAGGGCCTCAGCCAATCGGCGCTGGCCCGGGCCTTGGGTATAGAACGTTCGACCATGGTCGCGGTGATCAACGGACTGGAGGATCGAAACCTGGTTGAACGTCACCCATCGGCGACCGACGGCCGATCCTATGCCCTGTCCCTTTCTCCCCTGGGCAACCGCCTGTTGGCCGATACCAAACCCCGGGTCCGGCGCCACGAAAAACGCCTCACGGCGGGCCTGAAGCCCGGCGAAGTGGAAACCCTGACCGATCTTCTGAAACGAATCAGCGAAACCGCCCGGAGCTAAGTCAGCCGACGTAGCAGCGAGCGGGTCAAGTTGGCCGCAACCCGACGGCGGTAGCCGGGCGGGGTGAGGGTGCTGGTCATGGGCTGGATCTGCTTGGGCAGCAACGACACTAGGGTGTCGATAACCTCATCGTCGAAAGGCTTGCCGATCACGGCGTCCGTGCCTTCGAGCAGAAGCGGGCAAGAATTGGTGCCGGTCAAGGCAAGGCGAAGGTGAACGAGCGTCCCCTGTTCCACCTTCACGGCGGCGGCAACACCAGCCAATGGAAAATCGATGGCACCGCGCACCCGCGCCTTGGCATAACCGGAAGCCCCGCTGTCAGCATTTGGCAGGAAAACAGCGGTCAGGATTTCATCTTCGCCCAGCAGCAGATGGGCGGCACCGTCATCCGCATAAATGTCGCCCAACGGCACGCGGCGGCGACCGGAAGAGCCGGCGATTTCAACCTCGGCGCCGAACACCAGAAACGCCGGCGCGATATCACCGCTGAAAGCTGCGAAACAATGGTTGCCCGAAGGCGCTACATGGCAGATTTCGCCCCGGTATTTCAGGCAGTAGGCGTTGGCGCCGCGCCACCATTCGCTCTGGTTGTAATAAACGCAGCGGGTGTCGAGGCACAGGTTGCCGCCGATCGTCGCGACCTCACGGTGGGAGACCGACGCCACTTCACCAACGGCTTCGGTCACGGCGGCATAGGCCTGCAACAGGTCACGATTTTCCAGCAGTTCCGCCAGGGTCACGGCGGCGCCGATACGAAGCCCGCCATCTTTGGCTTCTATGCTCTTCATCTCCTCGACCCCGGCAAGATCGATCAGCGCCTTGGGTTCGGCTATTCCGCGCCGGACGTTGACAATCAGGTCGGTGCCGCCGGCGAGAAACCGCGCGCCCTCGCTGCCCCGGTGCATAGCCACCGCTTCGTCAACCGTGGCCGGGGTCAGCAGATCGAATTCGGGCATGTATCCGGTCATGCTGCGTCTCCCGAAGATATCCGTCCTGCCGCGCTCACCGCCGCGGCTTTCTTTGTCTCGCGTTCATGTTTGACAATCGCGTCCATGATCCGATCGGGTGTCATCGGCGTTTCCTTCGTACGAACGCCGATGGCGTCATAGACGGCGTTGGCAATTGCAGGAATAATACTGGAGAGCGCAGCTTCACTGGCTTCCTTGGCGCCGAAAGGTCCATTGGGGTCGATGCTTTCGACGATCTTGACCTGGATATCCGGCGATTCGACAATGGTCGGCACCCGGTAATCAAGAATATTGGGACCAAACGGAAGGCCTTCATGATAGGCCGTTTCCTCGCTTAACGCCTGGCCCAGCCCCATCCAGGCAGCGCCCTGGACTTGACCTTCCACCGACAGGGGATTGAGGGCGAAGCCGCAATCGTGCGCTACCCAGACCTTGTCGACGATGATGCGGCCGGTGACATCGTCGACGGTGATTTCGACCGCCGCCGCCGAAAAGGAGTACGCCATCGAAGGACCGACGGCGGCACCCTTGTATTTTCCGCCCTGATAGGCACGGGGCACAGTGAAGGTGCCCTTGACGGTAATGGTCCCGGTATCGACCAGGGCTTCGGTAACCACGTCCTTGAAAGGAATACCTGGATCCTGACCACCGGAAACCCGGTACACCTCGCCCAGGCATTCAATGTCTTCCGGGTTGGCTTCCAGCTTGCGAGCGGCGGCTTCGATCAGAACCTGTTTCAGTTGTTGCGCAGCATCCAGCGCTGCGTTGCCGACCATGAAAGTAACGCGCGACGAATACGAGCCGTTGTCCTTCGGCGTGATGCGGCTGTCGTTGGCGATCACCGTCAGGCGGTTGAAATCGACGCTCAACACCTCGCCCACCACCTGAGCGAGAATGGTGGATGATCCCTGACCGATGTCGGAGGCTCCGGTAAGAATGGTGATGCCACCGTCGAAATCCAGTTTCAGGTTGACCACCGCATGGGGCTCGCCGGTCCAATGAACGGGTTTGGCGGCGCCGCTGACGTAGTGCGAACAACCCATGCCGAGTCCCTTGCCCGACGGCAGCTTGCCCCGTCGTTCCTTCCAGCCGGAAGCACTCTCGATCCAATCGAGACATTCCGGAAGACCATAAGAATCCACCTTCATGCCATTGATGGTTGTCATCGGCGCCTGCAACAGGTTGGCGCGGCGCACGGCGATGGGATCAAGACCCATTTCACAGGCCATGGCATCAAGCAGGCATTCGAAGGCATAGCGCATATCGACCGTGCCGTGCCCGCGCATGGCGCCGCAGGGCGGGGTGTTGGCATAAACCCGATAGCCGTTGTAATGAACGGCGGGAATGTCATAGATAGCGTTGAGAAGGGCGCCGGAATAAAGAATGGTGACAATACCGTAACCGCCATAGGCGCCGCCCAGCTGCACCACCTCGCAGTCGCACGCGGTGATTTTCCCTTCCTTCGTCAAACCGATCTTGAGCTTGACGGAAGTCCGCTGACGACCGCGGTGGGTGAGAAAGGTTTCCTCGCGGGTGAGAATCATGCGCACCCTGCCCTTGGCAGCGCGGGCGACAAGGCAGGCGATGATTTCGAAATTGAGGGTTTCCGTGCGGGCGCCGAAGCCGCCGCCGATAAAGGGCTTGATGACCCGGATCTGGGATTCATCCATATTCAGGCACTGAGCCACGCGCAGATGCACGTAGAAGGGAACCTGAGTCACCGAATGAAGGGTGATGCGATCCCGTTCGGCGTCGTATTCGGCGAGCGCGGCGTGGGGCTCCATGTGTACGTGGGTAACTTCGGCGCACTCGTAGCTATCTTCGCGCACAATATCGGCGGCGGCAAAGCCGGCCGAGACGTCGCCGAATTCCTGATGGACTTCCCGTTCCAGGTTACCGTCGCGATCGTCATGCAGATTGACGGCGTCTGGCGCGCGCGCCGCTTCGGCGTCGTAATAGGCGGGAAGTTCCTTCACTTCCATGCGGATCAGGCGAAGCGCCTGTTCCGCCGTCGCCTCATCGACAGCCGCGACCGCCGCCACTGGTTCGCCCCGGTAACGTACTTTGTCGCGGGCCAACGGGAATTCATTCTGAGCGATGGGCAGAATACCGAAAGGCTGGTCGCAGACGTCGCCGGTGATGACAGCAACCACACCGGGCAGCGCCCGGGCTTCGTCCACATGGACGCGGATAACCTCTGCGTGGCTGTAGGGACTGCGGTAAATTCGCCCGACAAGCGCACCGGTGTGTTCGAGATCGGCGGTATATTGGGCGCGGCCGCTGACTTTTTCGACGCCGTCAATCAACGGAGCGCGGCGGCCGACCATGGGAGCCGCAGTCGCGGCAGGCATTGCATCGGCGGGTTGTTTGCGGTCGCTCATAGTCCACCCTCCGCCACTGCCGACTGTACCGCCTCGATGATCTTCACATAACCGGTGCAACGGCAGATGTTGCCGCCCAGTGCATCACGGATATCGTCTTCAGTGGGATTTGGATTCTTCAACAGCAACCCCTTGGCCGCCATGATCATCCCCGGCGTGCAGTATCCGCATTGACTGCCCAGTTTTTCGTGAAAGCCCTTTTGCAACCGCGACAAGATACTTCCCTGAGCACAGCTTTCGATGGTTTCCACCTTGCGTCCGGCACACGAAGACGCCAGCGAAATGCATGACAGACGAGGCCGGCCGTCGACCAGCACGGTACAGGCGCCGCATTCGCCGCCGTCGCATCCGGTCTTGGTCCCGGTCAGGCCGACGACTTCGCGCAGATAATCGAGCAGCAACATGTTACCGGAAACCGCATCCTCGCGTTCGGCACCGTTGACGGTCAGGCGCAGAATTGATTTAGCCACGAAAGCCTCCATGAATAGGGCGGCAAAACAATATTGTTCGGTATACGAACAATATCTATTTTATGTCAGACTGCGCCTGGCAACAACCAAAATCTTGGCTAACTTAGGGATTTTCAGGAAGGTTAAATATACTGCCCGCCGTCGATCTTGAGAACCTCGCCGGTGATCAGACCGGCTTCTTCCGACAACAGGAATAAAACACCGTGGGCGATGTCTTCCGGCTTCGCCAAGCGCTTGACCATGGTTTCATCCAGGGCCTTTTCGATGAATTCCTTGGGTAGCTGTTCCGCCATTTCGGTCATCACCATACCCGGTGCGACGGCGTTGACGGTAATCCCCTTGCGCCCCATTTCACGGGCCGCGGTCTTGGTCAGGCCGACGAGACCGGCCTTGGCGGCGGCATAATTGGCTTGGCCGAATTTGCCACGCAGACCGTTGATGGAGGTGATATTGACGATGCGGCCGTAGCCGGCGGCGGTCATCGCCGGAGTGACGGCGCGGATCATATTAAAGGCGCCGGTGAGGTTGACGGAAAGGACGTCGTTCCATTCCGCGTCGCTCATCTTGGCTATGGAGCGGTCCCGCGTGATCCCGGCGTTGTTGACCAGCAGGCTGGGTGGCGACGGCAGCCCCTGAACGGCGGCGTTTACAGCTTCGGAATCGGTGATATCGACATTATGAGATATGAGCCTTTTTCCGGCGCCCCCACCGCCATCGCCCCCAACGCCGATATCGAATACATGGACCTCCGCCCCCCGGTCGACAAGTGCTTGAGCGATGGCCTGGCCGATGCCCCGGGCCGCCCCTGTGACCAGGGCCACCCGGTCCCGAAAATTCTGTAAATCGTTCATATATCAATCATACCCTTAAATTGGATGTGGACATAGGATTAAATAGGTATTAAGGTACTTAATTATAGATTAAGACCAAAGGGAGCGCAAATGGCTATATCCGGACACCGCTGGGACATGACCGCCCCCAACTCGCCGATGGTGAAAACGGACGTTTCCTTCGACATTGTCGAAGCCGGAGATGTCATCGTGGAAATCGCCGGCTGTGGCGTCTGCCACACTGATATGGATTACATATATAACGGCGTCCGCACCAACCAATCCCTGCCCCTTTGCCTTGGCCATGAAATTTCAGGCCATGTGGTCGCCACCGGCGAAGGCGCATCCGCCTGGAAGGGCAAGCCGGTAATCATCCCCGCCGTGATTCCCTGCGGCACGTGCGATCTATGCAAGCGGGGACTCGGCACCATCTGCCGTACGCAAATCATGCCCGGCAACGACGTTCAGGGCGGATTCGCCACCCATATTACGATTCCGTCGCGTGGCCTGTGCGAAGTGGACATGGCGCGTCTTAAAGCCCAGGGCATGACCCTGGCCGACGTTTCCGTGGTTGCCGACGCCGTCACCACCCCTTATCAGGCGGCACTGCAAGCCGGAGTGAAGCCTGGCGACCTTGCCATAATCATTGGCGTCGGCGGCG
>JAOUPW010000662.1 GCA_029879665.1 Rhodospirillales bacterium
GCCGATCTTGTTGCCATGGCCATGACCCTGATCCGCGCACTGAAAGGGCCGACGGTGTTTGACCGTATCCTCGCCGTCAACGTCTTCGGCACCCTGACCGTAATCCTGATCTCGGTTTACGGGTTTCTCACAAACCGGCCTGATTTTCTGGATATCGCACTGGTCTATGCGCTGATCAACTTCATCACCACCATCGCCGTCACCAAGTTCATCAAGTTCAGCAACCTTGGACATCCCACCAGCGACAGCAAAATCGGGGACGTGTGATGGAGCTGATTGCAGAAATCCTGAGCTGGATTTTACTGATCGCGGGCTCGGCACTGTGCATGATCGGCGCGCTCGGGCTCTTGCGCCTGCCGGACGTCTTCACCCGCATGCACGGCGCCGGCATCATCGACACCGGCGGCGCGGGTCTAATCCTCGCCGGACTGATGATCCAGGGTGGGTTGACCTTCGTCACCATAAAACTATTCCTGGTGATCCTATTTATCCTTTTTAGCAGCCCGGCGGCGACTCATGCTCTGGCGCGCGCGGCCCTGAACGACGGGGCCAAACCCTTTGAAAGCGACAAGACCAAAACGGAGCCTAAAACGGCCGGGGACGGTGAGCCATCGAAGACCTGATCCATATCGCCCTTCTCGCTCTCATGGTCTTTATCGCCATTGGCATGGCGCGTATCCGGGACCTGTTCGCCGTTGCCATGCTGTCGGGCATTTACAGCCTGCTGGCGGCGGTGCTGTATGTAACCATGGATGCGGTTGACGTTGCCTTTACCGAAGCCGCCGTCGGCGCCGGAATCGCCACGGTCCTGATGCTGGGCACCCTGGCATTAACCACCACCAAAGAAAAAATCGTGCCCCGGCGCATAGGCCCATTCGCGATTGTCTTGCTTACCGGCGCGGCGCTGCTCTATGGCACCCTGGACATGCCTCCTTACGGTGACCCGGATGCGCCCGCGAACCATCACGTCGCGCCCCGTTATATCGAAAAATCAGGCGCGGAAGTCGGCATGCCCAACATTGTCACCTCGGTCCTGGCCAGTTACCGGGGTTACGATACCTTGGGCGAAGTGGCGGTGATATTTACCGCCGCCGTGGGCGTTTTGCTGCTGATGGGCCGCCATCTGGCCATTCACCGCCGCCAGCACAAAAAGATAATCGAGATCGGGAAACCGATGATCTTCAAGTCCATCCTCCGGGTCACGTCCAAACTTCTAATTCCGCTGATTCTTCTGTTCGCGCTATATGTCCAGTTCCATGGTGATTACGGGCCCGGCGGCGGATTTCAGGCCGGGGTTATTTTTTCCAGTGCCTTCATACTTTATGCCCTGATTTTCGGAATCGATAACGCACGCAAGGTCTTTCCCATGTGGTTGCTCAGGTTTCTTCTCGCCGCGGGCGTCCTGATTTACGCCGGAGTCGGGGTTGCCAGTTTGATCCTTGGCGGCAACTTCCTGGATTATTCCGTTCTGGCGAAAGACCCGATCGCGGGACAACACCTGGGAATCTTTCTTATCGAACTTGGCGTTGGCACGACCGTTGCCGCGGCCATGGCTACGATCTTCTTTATCTTCGCCGGACAAAGTCACGAACGCAGATCTGAACCCCGAGAAAACAACGGGAAATTTTAAGATGAACACGCTTGGACTTTTCCCCTACTGGATCGTCGTGATCCTGATGATGATCGGTTTCTACATGGTCATGGCCCAGGGCAACCTGGTTAAAAAAATCATCGGCCTGAATGTTTTCCAGGTTTCCGTGTTTGTCTTTTATATCTCCATGTCCAAGGTCCGGGGCGGAACCGCACCCATTCTGGGTGAAGGGATCGAGATCTACACCAACCCCCTGCCCCACGTTCTGATCCTGACGGCAATCGTGGTCGGCGTCGCGACTACCGCCCTGGGATTGGCACTGGTGGTCCGTATCCGGGACGCCTATGGCACCATCGAGGAAGATGAAATCCAGAAAGACGAACACGAAAAGGAAGGGGAGGAACTGGTT
>JAOUPW010000061.1 GCA_029879665.1 Rhodospirillales bacterium
TAACCAGACCGGTTACCGGGGGCGGATCAGCATACTAGAAATAATGGAAATATCCGATCCCATTCGCCAGATGATTCTTCGCCATGCGGAAGCCAATGAAATCCAGCGGACGGCGGTTGAAAATGGCATGAAAGTTATGTTTGATGATGGCGTCAACAAGGCTCTTCAGGGCGTAACCACTATCGAAGAAATTCTTCGCGTCACGCGGGAAGGATGAAATGGGCCTGTTCAGATACAAGGCAGTCAACCTGACCGGTGAAGTTCTTGAGGGTCAAATGGCGGCGGAAAGCCGTCAGGCGCTGATAGAACGTTTGCATGCCCTTGGCCACACCCCAATTAGAGCCGAGGAAATAAGAAAAGATTCGTTTTTTCAAATTCTCAACAGGGATATTTTCAACCGTCGCAAAATTAGCGCGAAGGATATTACTTTCATTACCCATGAAATGGCCACCCTTCTGCATGCCGGGGTAACGCTGGATCAAACATTAAGCATTTTGACGGAACTTGCAGAAAGGGAACCCATAAAATTAATTCTCGGCGAAATACATAAGGATGTCCGGAATGGATCCTCACTCGCAGAGTCGTTGGAAGCGAGGGATGACGCTTTTACTTCGGATTTTATAAGCATGGTTCGTGCCGGAGAGGCTGGAGGTGCGCTCGATAATGTTCTTTTACGGGTCGCGGAATATCGGGAAACCGCTGATACGCTGAGAGAGCAAGTTCGTTCGGCAATGATTTATCCGCTTATCCTTCTTGCTATGGCCGGGCTTTCAGTGATCGTGCTGCTGATATTTGTCGTTCCCCAATTTCAATCGCTATTTGAAGAGGCCGGATCGGAGCTCCCTCTGGCAACAAAAATCCTGATGGAAAGCGGGGAGATCGTACAGAATTACTGGATGCCGGCGATAATATTTATCGTATTGGCGGCGTTTCTGTTTAAACGCTGGGTTGCCAATCCGGATGCCCGTCTTAGGTGGGATCAATGGGTGCTATCTTCCCCTTTGTTCGGCCAACTTATCCGAAAAAGAGAAACGGCACGATTCAGCAGAACTCTGGGGACACTTCTCAGTAGCGGAATTCCCCTGCTGAATTCTCTTTCCATTGTGGGCGATACGTTCCGCAACACAAAATTTTTGCATGCGGTCAATGATGCCACCCAGCAGGTAAGGGCCGGGAAGCGGCTTGGCGAATCGTTGATGGTCGGCGATACCTTTCCCCGGCTGGCGGGGCATCTGTTGCAGGTCGGCGAAGAAACCGGGAAGATTGAGGCTATGCTGGAAAAAACAGCCGATATATATGATCAGGAAGTTAAAAGGACCGTTGAGCGGCTTCTTGCGATTCTTGTTCCCGCGATTACGATTGGCCTGGGCATACTTGTTGCTGGGATTATCGGGTCGATATTGGTAGCAATCTTGCGGATCAATGAACTCGCTCTTTAATTTACAGGGCACACTTCAAGGGAAGTTAAATGAAATCTGTCAAATCGATAAATGAAGAAAATATAAGTCGATGCAGAAAACAGCGTGGCTTTACGTTGATTGAGCTATTGGTCGTTCTAATTATTTTGGGCTTGGTCGCCATGTTTGCCGTGCCGCAAGCAATGAAATTCCTGGGCGGCGCCAAAAGCGACGCCGCGCAAATTCAGATTCAGAATCTGGGAACAATCTTGGATCTTTACCGCCTTGAAACCGGGCGTTATCCCAATCAGGATGAGGGCCTGGAAGCTCTGGTTCAAAAACCTGCCGGTGCCGAGGTATGGAACGGTCCATACATCAAAAAACGCGCAATGATAATTGACCCCTGGGGCCGTCCATATGTCTATGTGTTTCCGGGCAACAAAAGCGACTACGACTTATATTCATTGGGCGCGGACGGCGCGGAGGGAGGCGAAGGCGAGAATAAGGATGTCGTTAGCTGGTAGCAGGCCTCGAGCCGCCGGGTTTACGCTCGTTGAACTTATTGTAGTGTTGACGATTGTTGCCCTGGTGGCGGTCTTTGCGGTCCCACGGGTTCTCCCTGAACGATCCAACACAGCCTTGAAGGCGGCGGCCATGAATCTTGCAACTCAGCTTCGCAAGGCGCGCAGTGAAGCGATACGTTCGAACCAGAGGAAATATATTGAATTTGATCTTGCCGCTCGGCAATTTGGCTTAAAAGACAATAGCAACACGATAGAATTTCCCCAGGATATTGAAATTCAGCTTGTAACGGCCAACAGCCTTATTGCCGAGAAAACGGGCGCCATCGGGTTTCATTCTGACGGCAGTTCAACGGGGGGGCGCATCACCCTTTCGAGAAACGGGCTCAAATATCATGTAAATGTAGAATGGCTTACCGGAAATGTTGCGGTCTTTAAATAAATTGAAAAGATCAGCGCCTGAAGCAGGGTTTACGCTGGTCGAGGTTCTTGTTGCTTTTGTAATCCTTTCCGTTTTTCTTGGCGTTCTTTATCAGACATTTTCTTATGGCCTTCGGGGGTCGGATAACGCGCGGCAATATTCAACTGCCGTCCTTTATGCCGAATCTCTTCTTGCTGATTTTGAATCTGAAAAATTGTTGGCAGAAGGCGAATCCGAGGGTGACCTTTCAGATGGATTCCATTGGAAAACATCCGTGCGCGCACTTGAAACAAACGGCGAATCTTCGGTCGGGCTTAAAACGGTCACTTCTTATGACGTCGAAGTTACAGTTTACTGGAAATTTGGCACCGAGGTTAAATCCATTGCTTTGCAAACAATCCGGTTTGGTCCTGAAAAAGAATGATCATGTTTTTTTTCCATAACCGCCCTGTGCCGGGGGCAAGAGAAAACCGGGAATCCGGCTTGACGCTGATTGAATTGCTGGTGGCGCTGGTCCTCCTCGCTTTAGTTTCGGTGATGTTGTCAGGCGGATTGAGATTCAGTGCGCGGGCCTGGGAATATTCGGATTCCCGGCTGGAGAAAATTGAAAGAATCCAGGCCGTGCAGCATCTTCTCCGCAGCCGTTTGGGTTCAGCCCAATTTTCGAAAAACCAAACCGCAACAGAAAGACGTTCGCCTCCCGGGCCTCCCGGGATGGAGGCGTTTGCCGGCGATTTCGATCACGTCGAATTCATTGCCAAACTCCCACGCCATCATGGCCTGGGCGGTCTTTACCGAATAGCCATTGATGGCGTTGCCGGAACCCGGAATACCAACAACCTTCGCATCCGTTGGCGGCCTGCGGAAACCGGGTTTACGGACATCAAAGACGGGCAAACCGAGGATTGGACGGAAACGACACTTCTTGAGGATATTGAAGGATTAAAAATTGAATATTTTGGGAAGCAGGATAAAGCCGAGAATGAAGGCTGGTCCGATGTCTGGTCGGACCCCCGAAAGCTCCCGAGCTTGGTTCGATTATCGGTTGCATTTTCCAGTCACGATCCGCGCAGATGGCCTGTTCTTACAGTTAAAGTGATTTCCGCGACCCCCTAATGGCCTGTTGGTTTCCGGCGACACGGAGTTTGGACTTTCTATAAACCATTGATATGATAAAAAGATAATTAAACTTCATTGGATTAAGTCCAGGCCGGGTTTGATTTGCCTTTACTGTATTTTTTTGGATCTTGGCGTTTATGGCGAACGTTGTAGCGGATATCAAGACAACGGCGGACGGGTTTTTTCGGTGGTGGTTTTCCGAACTCGCCGCAATCATTCCCCGCCGAATATCCCGCCTGTTCCGCAGCCGGGGCGGCCGGTTGGAAATTGATTTTTTGGGCGATACTGCGTCTCTCGTTTATAAAAGCGATGGACAGGAGCACCACCTGGGCGGGCTGAACGTTACGGATGCGCCTCCCGGGATGCAGAAAAAGGTCTTTTCATCGCTTGTTTCGAAAGTGCGGCGCGGAAAGATTGTGACGATCCTTCGCCTTCCCCAAAGCAAGGCACTGCAGAAAAGGATGATTCTGCCAATGGCCGCCGCCGAAAATCTTCGTGAAGTTCTCGGCTTTGAAATGGACCGCCAAACACCGTTTAAACCGGAAAATGTTTATTACGACGGCCAGATCGTTGAATCCGATCCGCACAAACAGCAGATTGTCGTTGAAATCACGGTTGTTCCCCGGGATGTCGTTGACGAAACCATGCGCCGGGTGGCCTCCTGGGAGATCAATCCGGACCGTGTCGGCGTGGTTCAGGTCGAAGAACCGGCGAGAAGGATTCCCTTAAATTTATTGCCGAATGGATCGGGCGGGAAAAGTTCGCGTTTCAAGGAATGGCTTGCTTCCTTGTTCATGATCGCGGCGCTGGGGTTGGCGTTGGTTGCTGTTTTTCTGCCCCTGCAGCAGAAACAAAATCGAATGGAAAGTATTGCAGGGCAGGTTGAAGCCGCGAAAAAGGGCGCCCTGGAAGTCAATGCCATGCGCTCCGAGTTAAAAGCCATCGTCGGCAGCGGCCAGTTCCTTGTGGAACAGCACAAGGCGAAACGCCCAATGACGCTTCTGCTGCATGAACTGACCCAAAAGCTGCCTGATGACAGCTGGATCAACAGCCTGCGGGTTTCTGACCTTAAAGTTTCCGTTTCCGGGTATGCAAAGTCGGCCTCGGCGCTGATAGGCGTTCTCGAATCCAGCCCGATGATTTCGAATGTCGAATTCAGCGCCCCGGTAACCCAGGATACAAGGCTTGGCGTCGAAAGATTCAGTCTCAAATTTACCATTACTCCGGTGGTCGAGAAATGACCCGGATGAGTCCAGTCTTCAGCCGTGCCCTGGCGCTTATGCTGTTGTTGGGGCTGCTTTGCGGCGGCTATCTGTTTATCGTTTCCCCTATTGTCGAGCGGCATGCATTTCTGAATCAGGCCATTATCGACAACACTGAGTTGCTTCGCCGTTACGTTGCCCTCAGCGGATCGAAAAAGGCGCTCGCGGAACAACTTGAAAAGCTGCAGAACCAAGGCCCCGCTTCCGGTTCGTTCCTTGCGGGAGGCAGTGAATCCCTGGTCGGTGCCCAGTTGCAGGACAGGATGAAGCGGATTGTCGAGGAAAGTGGCGGGCGCCTGACCAGCGTTCAGATCCTGCCCGGCCAGCAAGAAGCCGGGTTCCGGCGCATCACGATCCGGGCACGGATCAACGGTTCCGTTGAAGCCGTGCAACAAATCCTGCACACCCTGGAAAATCCGCCGCCGCTTCTCATTGTTAAAAGCCTGGATGTTCGTTCGCAACAAATCCGGCGCAGAAAGGGAGATACTTCCGCGGCGCCAATCATATTGAACGTCAATATCGATGTCTCCGGATACATGAGAGGGAAGGCGTCGTAATGAGGAACGATAAGGGCGGTTTTCTGAAAGTATGGTCTTGGGCATTCATTTGTGTGGCCCTGACCTTCATCGTCTATATCGAGTACCGGGAAGATCCCGCCCCCGCTGCCGTTTCGTCCTTTTCCCCTGTCCAACCCGCCATACCCGCCATGGAACCCAGAACCACCGACTTCGCCAGCCTGCCCGATCTGGGGGATCTGACGGAAGTGGTTGAGCGGCCTCTGTTTGCGCAAAACCGCCGTCCCGCGCCGCCCGGTGCCTCAGTGGATGCCCCGGCGCCAAAAACCGGGCAGCAATTTGCTTACGGCCTTTCCGGCATCGTGATTTCTTCGGGCCAGCAAATGGCCCTGCTCAGCCATATGCGGACCAAGGAAATTCGCCAGATCCGGCTTGGCGAGACCGTTGACGGCTGGAAGGTAACGGAAATCTCGGCGGACCAGGTGATCCTGAAGCGGAACGAAGAAATCCAGAGTCTCAGGCTGATCGACCAGCCCCAGCCGGCCCGGCGGCCCACCCCTAACACCCGGGCCCCCGCCCGCAACCTGCCGGGGCAGAAGATTGCGCCGGACCGGTTGTTCCGCCCGACTGCGCCATAGGTCGTTTGCGCCACCCTTTCCCCAGGCACCCTTGTATTGTTAAGAATCAAGTGGTTAGTTGTAGTCGGGAGCAATACCATGCATAATCCATTGCTCTTGGGGTTCACTGAGGGTCGGCAATGAATCTGGGCGCCATGAAACAACACCGTCTAACGCTTCTCCTTTTACTTTTGCTGCCAGCGCTCGCCGGTTGCGAATACCTGTCGGAAGTCCAGACTTCGGTCGAAAAGGCAATCGATTCCGACTTCGTTTCACCCACTCCGGCATCTTCCGGACCCATGGCGATCAAGCCGCCATCGGACCAGGCGCCGCCTCGCACCAAGGCAGAGGTAATCCCCGGCACCGGTAAATTCGTCAAGCCGAATGCCGCCGCCCTGCGCTCCGTCACGACGACGACATCGGGCGACATCACCCTCAACTTCGCCGATGCCGACCTGCGCGAGGTGGTGCGTGTCGTTCTTTCCGAAACCCTCGGCCTCAACTACGCCATCGATCCCAAGGTTCAAGGCAAGGTGACGGTGCAGACCAGCCAGCCCATTTCCAGGAGCTCGGTCCTGCCGGTGCTGGAAAACGTTCTTGCCCTCAACGGCGCCGCCATGGTCGAAGACGGCAGCCTGTTTAAAATCGTGCCCGCCGCCGCCGCCGCCCGCATCGGCCTGCCGCCGATGGTGGGAACCGGCGTCATACAGGGCAGGGGCCACCGGGTGCAGATCGTTCCCCTATCCCACGTTTCGGCAACCGAAATGCGAGGCATTCTGGAGCCGTTCGTTCCCGCCGGCGGCGTGCTCAAGGCGGACACCGACCGCAACCTTCTGATCATGACCGGCACCGCTCGGGAAATCGCCTCCCTGACGGATATGGTCAACACCTTTGATGTGGACTGGCTGGCGGGTATGTCCTTCGGACTGTTCCCGCTGGAATCGGCGAATGCCAAGGATCTGATCAAGGATCTGAAAAACGTCTTCGGCGGCAGCAAGGACGGCAAGGATAAGAGCCCCCTCGACGGTCTGGTCCGTTTCGTTCCCATCGATCGCATGAACGCGGTGCTGGTGGTGGCGCAACGCCCCGATTACCTCAACCGCGCCCGCGATTGGATTGAACGCCTCGACCGGGGCGGCGACGGCATCGGCAAGCGGCTCTATGTCTATTACATTGAGAACCGCCGCGCCGCCGACCTGGCGCCGGTGCTCAACGAGGTTTTCGCCTCCAGCAATAAACAGGCCCAGGACCCCGGCAAGACCGAACTGGCGCCGGGTCTGGAAACCGGAACCGTGGAAACTTCCCCCACCGTCCGCCCGGGCGCCACAGCCACCCCGGAGCCCCTGCCCGCCGAAACGTCTCCCAAACCCGCGCCGGAACCCACGTCCGCCCTGCCGGTGGCCGGAACCGAAGGAGTCGGCCAAGGCGTCGGCTTCAGCGCGCAAAGCGATATCCGCATCATCGCCGACACCGCAAAGAACGCACTCCTGATCCTGGCGACACCAGCCGATTACCGGGTTATCGAGCAGGCCCTGCGCAAGCTGGACGTGGTGCCGCTGCAGGTGCTGATCGAGGCGACCATCGCCGAGGTCACCCTCAACGACAACCTCCGCTACGGCATCGAGTGGTTCTACCGCTCCGGCAACCATTCCGCCACCCTCAGCGACCTCGCCAGCGGCGCCGTCCAATCCACCTTTCCCGGCTTCTCGTACTTCTTCAATACCATCAGCGCCGATGTTGCCATCGACGCCCTGGATGAGGTGACCGACGTCAAGGTCATTTCCTCGCCGCAGCTGATGGTGCTGGACAACGAAACCGCGTCTTTGCAGGTCGGCGACCAGGTTCCGGTGGCGACACAGTCGGCAGTCACCACCGTCGATCCGGGCGCGCCTATCGTCAACTCCATCCAGCACCTGAATACCGGTGTCATCCTGGAGGTCACCCCCCGGGTCAACGCCAACGGCCTGGTGGTGCTGGACATCATGCAGGAAGTCAGCGACGCCATATCCACCACCACATCGGGCATCGATTCGCCGACCATCCAGCGCCGCCGGGTGCAAAGTACGGTGGCGGTGCAAAGCGGCGAGACCATTGCGCTCGGCGGCCTGATCAAGGACACCGACACCGTTTCCGACAAAGGCATCCCGCTGTTTAAGGAAATCCCCATTCTCGGCCACCTGTTCAAAACCCAGAGCGATACCGTGGTCCGCACCGAACTGCTGATTCTGCTGACCCCGCGGGTGGTGCGCGACCGCAGTGAAACCCGCCAGGTGACCGATGAGCTACGCCGCCGCCTGCCGTCGCTCAAGCCTCTAGAAAAGAAAGTCAACAAGT
>JAOUPW010000062.1 GCA_029879665.1 Rhodospirillales bacterium
ACCGGAAGTGTCCGACCTGGCAAACTGCCTCATCGCCATGGGCGCCAACATTGAGGGCGTCGGCACCGACACCCTGACTATCCAGGGCGTGGCACAGCTGCACGGCGCCGACTTCGCGGTAGTGCCCGACCGCATCGAAACCGGAAGCTACGCCATCGCCGCCGCCATCACCGGCGGCGAATTGGAACTGAAGGGAACCCGCATCAAGCTGATCGAGTCGGCGGCCAAGGCCCTGAGCGAAGCCGGCGTCGACATTTCCGAAACCGAAGACGGCATCCGGGTCTCGCGCACCGCCAATGCATTGAAGGGCGTGGATGTCATCACCGAACCCTATCCCGGCTTTCCCACCGACATGCAGGCACAGTTCATGGCCCTGATGGCGGTCGCCGAAGGCGCCTCCATGATCACCGAGAGCATCTTCGAGAACCGTTTCATGCACGTACCCGAGCTCAACCGCATGGGCGCCGACATCAATGTGCATGGCGCGTCCGCGATCGTACGCGGGATGCAGCGACTATCCGGAGCGCAGGTGATGGCGACGGATTTGCGCGCTTCGGTGTCGCTGGTGCTGGCTGGGCTGGCGGCGGAAGGGGAAACGATCCTGAACCGGGTCTATCATCTGGACCGGGGCTACGAACGGCTTGAAGAGAAGCTGGCTTCCTGTGGCGCCGATATCGAACGGATCAAGGCCTGAAGTACATTACGAAGGAGCCGGATTACAGCCCCACCGCATGGGCTTGGCCGATGGCGCCATCGGCTTCCGTCCCCTCCAACGAGGTAAGGATCATGGGCTCGATCCAGTTACGGGCGTAGGCCAGGTCTTCCGGCGTGCTGACTTCGATCCAGGGCAGATCGGAAACTTCGATTCCCCAGATCGAGACGCACTGCGCCAGTTTATCGATGGCTGCCGACATCCATTCCTTGCGCCCGCCGGACTTGAGAATGGATTCGGTAACTTTAAACAGCTCTCTTACCACTTCCCCGTCGAAGCGGAGGATACCGACGTCTTCACCGTGAATCCGCCGCGGCATCATATCCCTGCTCATGGCGCAGAGCGCATCGTCCTTCAGTTCAACCTTGACCTGATCGGCACCATTGATGGCAGCTGAATCATAGGCGAAGCTGGATTCCGGACAGGCCGCGACCCGGCGGATAATTTCCGGATGCGCGAGAACCGTGGAATTCAAAACGATGACCGGCTTGCCGACCCAGTCGCTGCACAATGATAGGGAATAGAGGCTGTCGGTTTCTTCCCACAAGTCGTTGATGATGTAATTGACGCCTTCTCCCGCTTCCTCGCGCACCGCATCCGCGCCGTAGCCGACGACAACGGTAATTTCCCTAATGCCAATGGTGCGCAGAGTTTCAAGTTGATGACGAATCAGGGATTTGCCGCCGACCTTGGCCAGACACTTGGGCTTGCCGCCCAGAGTGCGATCGAGCCGTCCGCTTTCACCGGCGGCCAGAATAATCGCTTGCATGGGGCCGACCACGGCGGCACCGGCCACGCGGGTTCCCAGACCTTCCCATTCAGTCTGTTCGCCGGTCATACGATCAATGTAGGTCTGCATTGCCAAACCTTCGTCGGCCCCCTCGCTAGGACCCTGCCCTATATTCTCAAGAAGGGGAGAGAATACACCCCTTTGTCCCGGGGCGGATGTGACCACAATCACAATTTGAGGGAGACGAAATTCAGTTGTTATTATATCGCACTGAAAATAAAGGAATTATAAAATCCTACGTCTTCAGAGTATACCCCACACCGCGGACCGTATGGATCAGTTGCCGGTCATATCCCTGATCCACCTTCTGGCGCAAACGCCGGATATAAACATCGACGACGTTGGTCAGGGGATCGTTTTGGTAATCCCACACCTGTTCTTCAATCATGGTCCGGCTGAGAACCCGGTTCTGGTTGCGCATCAGGTATTCCAACAGGGTGAATTCCGTCGGCGTCAGGGTGATCAACTCTCCCGCCCTTTTGACCTCGTGCGTGTTCTTATCCATAACCAGATCGGCGATGATCAACGAAGGCGCAACATCCATTTCCCCCGGACGGCGAAGCAGCGCCTGGATGCGGGCGAGGAGTTCCTCAAAGGCAAAAGGTTTGGTCAGATAGTCATCGGCGCCAACCCCCAGTCCCGTGACCTTATCCTCGATCGTATCCTTGGCGGTCAGCATCAGGATCGGAGTCATGATATTTTCTCCCCGCAGTTCCTGACAGACTTCGATCCCGGTTTTTACGGGAAGAATAAGGTCCAGAAGTATCAGGTCATAGGTTCCCGAAAGCCCAAGCTCAACTCCTTTACCACCGTCGGCGGCGTGCTCAATCTGGAAACGTTCAGCGGCCAGGCCCTTTTCCACGAATCGGGCAACACGGAGATCATCCTCAATCAGCAATATTCGCATGGACCGGTTATCCTTGCGCCTGGGATTTGGTTTGAAGGCGGTTAAACGTTAGCTGCACGGCAGTTCCCCTGCCCGGAGAAGTTTTGATCGAGATATCTCCCTTATGGGCTTCGATAATGGATTTGGCGATGGAAAGGCCAAGCCCCGTTCCCTTTTCCCGAGTTCCGCGGGCTGAATCGCCACGGTAGAATCTCTCAAAAATAAAAGGCACCTCTTCTTCACGAATTCCAATGCCATTATCCGATACTCGAATCCGAATCCGTAAAAAGTCGGATTCACATGCGATCGTCACCCTGCCGCCCGCTTCCGTGTACTTAATAGCATTATCCACAAGGATGAAAAATAACTGCCGAAGGCGATTTTCATCTCCAAGAATATAAACCGGCGACCCTTCCTTTAAAGTCAGATTTATATTTTTCATCGTTGCCAAGCCTTCGCTGCTTGCAAACACGCTGGAAAGTAAGGAAGAAAGCTCAACCTTTTCCATCTGATATTCGATCTGCCCGGTTTCGGCGCGGGCGAGAAACAGCAGCTCATCCACCAATATTCCCATTTGATTGGAAACGGAAATAATGTGATCCAGGGCTTCTCGATAATCTTGGGAATTTTCAGGCCCCCGCAAGGCAACCTCGGCCTCGCCACGAATCACGGTCAGCGGCGTACGAAGTTCATGCGAGGCATCGGCATAAAACCGCCTCTGGTCGGCGAGGGTTTTGTTCAAGCGATCGAGCATTTCATTAAAACGATTCGCTAAAAGGCCAATTTCATCATTGCGGACGATTTCCGCTTTTGACGACAGATCGCCCCCCACCACTTTTTCGGTCGCCTCCATCAACTTGTAAACAGGTTTGGTCAGGGAATAAGTAATCCCCAGCGCCAGCAGAATACTGATAAACACGCCGCCTATGGCAACGATTATAATAAACTGGCGGGATGATTTGCTTTTCGATCGGACTCCGGAAGATTTTTTATTTACCTCCCTGTTTTCAAAATCCAGCAGGGACTCCACCCCTTCCACGACCGAGAGATAGAGAACCTCCCATCTCTCCAACAACCGCACCCGCGCCTGGGTTTGATTCCCCTTGTTGATAAGTGAGATGATTGTGAGGGTTTCTTCCTGAAATTCAGCGTTGGAATTACTAAAACTTACGAGAAGTTTCCGCTCTTCGTCACCGATAGTGGGGTGTTCCTTAAAATAATCGTCAACCGACTTGTCTATCGCCTGTCCCTTTTGCCGGATAAGCTGCGTGTATTTTTCCGTATTCTGGCCGAGGAAGATATGTCGAAGATCGGTTTCAATGCCGGTCAGCAACAGTCGCATTTCCCAAAATTCCTGAATTTCCTGAAATTCTTCTTGCGTAATTTCGTGGAGGGATTCGTCGAGCTTGCTGATTTGTCCGATGGCGACAACAACGATGGCGCCGATCAGAACGATGATCACCATAAATCCGGCAAGCATCCTGACCCCAATGGGGAAACGAATGTGTTGAGTGCGATCCATTCCCATTATCCCAGAATATCCCCGGCGCAGTGAACCTATCCCCCGCAGGCATAGCGTGAAAGGGCGTCCGCCTCAGTTCTCGAAAAGGTAACATACCATGTCTGTCCGGGCCTCAAGACTTCCATGACAGTACGATGAAATTTTTCCGACCCATTTGGACTCCGGCACTCCCTCCTGGGGACCTGCCTCAGGGAACAGGCTCGAACGGTCCCCCCACAAAAGGGTAAAATTGAAGGATTATTACCGGAATTCGTGGAAATCCCCTTATTCTTGGTCCGGCGGTGCCCAGAGCCGGGGAAATGCGCCTCTGGTGCAGTGCGGCAAAAACCTATATTAATGCGCCCTTTCCAACTGAATCTGGACGGATAATACCGTGTCTGCAAAGGAAAAACTGGTTCTGGCCCTGCCCAAAGGGCGCATTCTCGACGAGGTCATGCCCTTGGTGCGCGAGGCCGGGATCGAGCCTGAAGCCGCCTTCGGGGATAAGGACGCGCGTCAGTTGCGTTTCACCACCAACCGTCCGGATGTCGATATTATCCGGGTGCGCAGTTTTGATGTTGCCACCTTTATTGCCTTTGGCGCCGCCCATCTGGGCGTGGCGGGCGCAGACGTCCTGATGGAATTCGACAGTCCGGAAATCTATGCCCCCCTGGATCTGGGCATCGGCAAGTGCCGCATGATGGTCGCCGAACCGAAAGGCATGGGCGACAATGATGACCCCGACACCTGGAGCCACGTTCGTGTTGCTACCAAATACCCCGAAATCACCCGCCGTCACTTTGCCGCGCGCGGCGTTCAGGCTGAATGCATAAAACTTAACGGCGCCATGGAACTTGCGCCGAGTTTGGGTTTGTGCCGTCGTATCGTTGATTTGGTGTCCTCCGGGGCTACATTGAAGGCCAATGGATTGGTTGAGATTGAACATATTGCCGATATTTCTTCACGCCTGGTGGTTAACCGGACGGCCTGGAAAACCCGGCCTGATGAAATCGGTTCCTGGATAGAAAAGTTTCGCATGGCCGTCGCGTCCCTGAAAGGGAAAGCAAACTGATGACTGTACGCCTGGACAATCGGGAACCAGCATTTGAGGCCGGATTTGAGCAACTTCTCTCCGCCAAACGAGAGGCGGCGTCCGACGTTAATGACACCGTGGCCGCCATCCTTGCCGATGTCCGGGCCAGAGGGGACCGGGCGGTCTTGGATCATACCCGTACGCTGGACAATCTGGAACTGACGGCGGATACCCTGCGGGTGAGTCCTGATGACCTGGAACGTGCGGCAAAGGACGCCGAAAAAGATGCCGTGGAGGCCATTAAGTTTGCCGCGGACAGGATCAGCGATTTTCACCGCCGCCAGATTCCCAGCGATATTGAATATTCCGACGCCGCCGGAATGAAGCTGGGGTTGCGCTGGAAACCGATCGCGGCCGCCGGCCTTTATGTGCCCGGAGGAACCGCATCCTATCCGTCTTCGGTGCTGATGAATGCCCTGCCCGCCAAAGTCGCGGGCGTCGACCGGCTGGTGATGACCGTTCCGGCGCCGGGGGGAAACCTGAGCCCCCTTGTTCTCGCCGCCGCCCACATCGCCGGCGTTGACGAAGTTTACCGCATTGGCGGCGCCCAGGCGATCGGCGCCCTTGCCTATGGCACGGAAACCATCCTCCCGGTAGATAAGATCGTCGGCCCCGGAAATGCCTACGTCGCCGCCGCCAAGCGCCAAGTTTTCGGTACCGTCGGCATCGACATGATTGCCGGACCTTCGGAAATCCTGGTGGTCGCCGACCGCGATAACGATCCCGCCTGGATTGCCGCTGACCTTCTTTCCCAGGCCGAACACGACACCTCGGCTCAGGCGATCCTGATCACCGATGACAAGGATTTCGCCAATGCCGTGATCAAGGCCGTTGATAGCCATCTTGAAACGTTGCCGCGCGCCGGCATCGCCGGTGAAAGCTGGGCGAATTTCGGAGCCGTCATCATGGTCAAAAACCTGGATGACGCAGTATCCCTGATTGACCGTATTTCTCCGGAACACCTGGAGCTTGCGATCGATAATGCTGAAAAATTTTCCCACAAGGTGCGAAACGCCGGCGCCATATTTCTCGGCAGACTCACGCCTGAGGCCATCGGCGATTATGTTGCAGGCCCCAACCATGTTCTGCCGACGGCACGTAGCGCCCGTTTTTCATCGGGCCTGGGCGTTTCCGACTTTTTCAAACGAAGCTCTATAATAAGCTGCGAAAATGACAGCCTGTCCGCGGTTGGCCCCGCCGCCGTAACCCTTGCCCGGGCGGAAGGGTTGGACGCTCATGCCCTGTCCGTTTCCCTCAGGTTAAACACGCTCAAGGATGGTTCCAAGGGTGAATAAGTGTCCGACAAGCAGCGCATAATTCACGTCTCGCTCGACGAACATACGGTCATTCGTCGTAGCCCGCAGATCGAACACGAGCGAAAAGTTGCGATCTACGATATTCTCGAAGAAAACCAATTCGAAATATTAGGCGGAATTGAAGGCCCCTATAATCTGCATATCAGCACCGAAGAAAACCGTCTTATATTCGATGTGCGGGATGAAATTGGCGGCCCCTTGACAAAGTTCACCCTACCGATCAGCTCGTTCCGCTCTATCGTAAAAGACTATTTTGTGGTCTGCGACAGCTATTTCCAAGCGATCAAAACCTTAACCCCATCACAAATCGAAGCCATCGACATGGGGCGTCGCGGACTCCATAACGAAGGTGCGGAATTGCTCCGCGACAGGCTGGCCGATAAGGTGAAGATAGACGAAAATACCTCCCGGCGTCTGTTCACCCTGATTTGCGTTCTTCACATAAAGGCATGAGAATGGGTGAACTTCCCTCATCAGTTCTGTTTGCCTGCACCCTGAACGCCGTGCGCTCGCCCATGGCCGAAGCCATTCTCAAGCATCTGCATGGGCACCAAATCTATGTCGATTCCGTCGGCGTTCGCTGCCAGGAGATCAACTCGTTCACCGTCGCCGCGATGGATGAAATCGGCATCGAATTGGGAGATCACGAACCCAAATCATTCGAAGACCTTGAAGATTCATCCTTCGATCTGGTAATATCCCTGTCTCCGGAAGCCCAGCACCAAGCCGTTGAAATGACCCGTACCATGGCCTGTGAAGTCGAATTCTGGAATATCTTCGATCCCAGCTTGGTTGATGGCAGCCGGGAAACCCAATTGGATGCCTTTCGCCAAGTCCGCGATGACCTTATCCGCCGCATCAAGGAACGGTTTCCCCTCCAGGGACCGGCGGGCTTATAGCCGGAATCGCTGCACTATATGGAAAAAAAGGGCGATTTCCCCGAAAATCCTTGACCCGGCGCGTTGAAAACGTAGTTTCTTGAGCCGCCGGAACAATTGAACCAGAGAGAGCCCAGAGAAAGAAATGGCCAAAGAAGAGGTACTTGAGTTTAGCGGAGTGGTCACCGAACTTCTGCCCAACGCCATGTTTCGGGTAAAGTTGGAGAATGACCATGAAATTCTCGCCCATACCGCGGGCAAAATGCGCAAGCACCGGATCCGGGTGCTGGCCGGCGACAAGGTAAATGTCGAAATGACTCCTTATGATCTGACCAAGGGTCGGATTACCTTCCGCTTTAAATAGCCCCCTTCGGGCTCGGAACGCCGGAATGCCCGCTTCCAACTCCCCCGCTTCCAGATCCGAAGGGAGAGCCTCCCGTCTGATCCTGGCTTCCGCCTCGCCCCGGCGTCTGGAACTCTTGGCTCAGATCGGCATTACCCCGAATCTGGTCCAACCCTCCAAGATTAAAGAAATCATCCGCCCCCGCGAACTTCCCATCGCCGCCGCGCGCCGTCTGGCCGAAGCCAAAGCCTGGGACGTTTCCCGCGAATTTTCCGGCGACTTCGTTCTTGGAGCCGACACCATCGTCGCCTGCGGTCGCCGGATTCTCGGCAAGGCGCAATCGGAAACGGAAGCACGCCGGTTTTTGAGTCTTTTGTCCGGCCGGCGCCACAAGGTTTTCGGCGGTGTTTCGGTAATTGATCCGGACGGAAAAAGCCACACCCGGGTGGTGACCACATCGGTCGCCGTCAAGCGCCTAAGCGAACGTGAAATCAGCGATTACATCGATGGCGGCGAATGGCGGGATAAGGCCGGAGCTTACGCCATCCAGGGCAAGGCTGCGGTTTTCATCCGGCAGATCATCGGTTCTTATTCTAATGTGGTCGGGCTGCCCCTGTTCGAGACGGCGGCCTTGTTGCACGGCCTCGGATAT
>JAOUPW010000063.1 GCA_029879665.1 Rhodospirillales bacterium
CGGAAGCGGTCGCCGCCGTGCCGCCGCCGCCCCAGGAAAAGCCCAAGGCCAAGGAAAAACCCGAGCCAAAACCGAAACCAAAACCCGAGGTTAAGCCGAAGCCTCAGCCCATGGCGCCGCCGCAATTGGTCAAGGCCAAGCCCCAGCGCAAGCCGAAACCGCCGGATCCTTTCGCTTCGGTCCTGAAAACCGTGGAAAAGCTTGATCCTCAGTCTCGGAAACCGAAGGAAGACGAAGAGAAGAAGCAGAAAAAACCGGTCAGGAAGAAGGAGGAAGAATTCGACCTGTCCGAAATCGCCAAGGCGATCCAGGCGCCGGAGCCTCGCTACAATCCCATGCGGCCGCTTTCCATCAGCGAGATCGATCTGGTTCGCCAGCAGATCGCCCGGTGCTGGAATCTGCCCGCCGGTGCCAAGGGGGCTGAGAACATGGCGGTTCAAATTTCGGTCGTGATGAATCCCGACGGAAGGGTGCAATCCGCCACTATCAACAACAAGTTACGGATGACGGCGGATTCTTTTTACCGCTCCATGGCGGAAAGCGCCCGGAGAGCGGTCTTGAACAAAAACTGCCAACCGTTCAAGCTGCCTCCCGACAGATATGATATATGGAAAACAATGACCTTAAACTTCGATCCTAGGGAGATGTTCTGATCATGAAGGCTTTGCCGCGCTTAAATCCGGGAAGGCGCTGGGGTGCCGCCCTCGCCGTTCTGTTTTTCCTAGGTGGGGCGGGATCGGCCTTTGCCGAGTTGAAAATCGACATCACCCGGGGCACGGTCGAGCCGCTGCCCATTGCGGTAACGAACTTTTTCGGCGCCAACCCCGACGAAGGCCAATTCGGACGTGACATCGCCGGCGTCATCGCCGCCGATCTGGAACGTTCCGGCCTGTTCCGCCCGTTGGATACGAAAGCGTTCATTCAATCCGGCGACGCTCTCAATACCCTGCCCCGGTTTGGCGACTGGCGGGTGATCAACACCCAGGCGCTGGTTCAGGGACGCGCCCAACGGGTCAGCGACGGTCGGCTTAAGGTTGAATTTCGTCTTTGGGATGTGTTCGCCGAACAGCAGATGATCGGGCTTGCCTATTTTACCGTTCCCAGCAACTGGCGTCGTGTCGCCCATATTATCTCTGACGCCATTTATAAGCGGATGACGGGCGAAGAAGGGTACTTTGACACGCGGATTGTTTATATCGCCGAAAGCGGTCCTCAGAACCGACGCATCAAGCGTCTCGC
Source organism: Rhodospirillales bacterium (assembly GCA_029879665.1). Lineage (GTDB taxonomy): Bacteria > Pseudomonadota > Alphaproteobacteria > Rhodospirillales > JAOUPW01 > JAOUPW01. Next base: position 1,240 of record JAOUPW010000063.1, read on the forward strand.
GATCATGGACCAGGACGGCTACAACCACCGTTTTCTGACCGATGGCGGCGCCTTGGTGCTGACTCCCCGGTTTTCGCCGACGTTGCAGGAAATTACCTACATGTCCTATTACGGCGATCTTCCCCGGGTCTATATTTTCAATATCGACACCGGCCGACAGGAAGTGCTGGGGGATTTTCCGGGCATGACCTTCGCGCCGCGTTTTTCGCCTGACGGCAAGAAAGTCATCATGAGCGCGGCCCGGGACGGCAATTCGGAAATCTATACCATGGACCTCAGCACCCGGGTGCTGAAAAAACTGACCAACCATTCCGCCATTGATACCTCGCCCAGCTATTCACCGGACGCGAAACAGATCGTCTTCAACTCCGACCGGGGCGGCGCGCAACAGCTCTACGTCATGGATTCCGATGGCCGCAACGTGCATCGAATCAGCTACGGCAAGGGCCGCTACGGTACACCGGTGTGGTCGCCACGCGGAGATCTGATCGCTTTTACTAAAATCTTAAGCAACCGTTTCTACATTGGGGTTATGCGCCCTGATGGCAGCGGCGAGAGGCTTTTGGCCGAAGATTTTCTGGTCGAAGCGCCGACGTGGGCCCCGAATGGCAGAGTTCTCATGTTTTTCCGCCAACAGCCAGCTAAAAAGGATGGCTCCGGCGCTAAATCAAGGCTCTTTTCAATCGATCTCACCGGTTACAATGAACGCGAAATGGTAACGCCCTTGGATGCTTCCGATCCGGCGTGGTCGCCCTTGATTCCATAACTGTCCGGCTCTATAGTCCTTTACTTAATGGGATTGGCTGAATTCTTCTGATCTTTAGTATTCCTTAAGACAATTTCTTGCATGTTCCTAGGGAATTATAGGTCATTGTCCGCGTGTTTTGGCGGTACCTTTTGGAAACCACTCCTATCAATACGAGGAGATATAAATGCGTTTTAAGTTTATAGCACTTGCTGCGGCGGCCTTACTGTTGGCCGCGTGTGAAACTGCGCCGGATGAAAGCGCCACGGCAGGCGGCGCTGGCGGCGCCGGCGCTGGTGGCGCCGGTGGAGTGGGCTCTAGCTCGTCCATGGCGCCGAAGCCCGGTTCCAATGAAGATCTGGTCGTCAATGTCGGTGATCGGGTGTTCTTCGGTTTCAACAAATACAATCTTACCTCCGATGCTCGTCAGACCCTTGAGAAGCAGGCCGCGTGGTTGAAGAAGTATCCCTCGGTCACCCTCTCGGTTGAGGGACATTGCGATGAACGCGGTACGCGCGAATACAACCTTGCTCTGGGTGAACGGCGCGCGAATGCGGTCAAGGATTATCTGGCCGCTCTTGGTGTCGCGCCGGGTCGGATCAAAACCATATCCTACGGCAAGGAACGTCCGGTTGCGTTGGGTTCCAACGAAGCGGCCTGGTCGCAGAACCGCCGTGGCGTGTCCGTCGTTTCCGGTGGAGCTGGCAGCTAACTATTCCAGTCCGCTCGTAAGTCAGGGTTTCATATGGGGCGCTTGTTCTTCCGGCTCTTTTCCGGGAAGGGCAGGCGCCCTATTTTTGCCCAGAATGTCGGCCATTCTTTAAGCTGAAAATCTGGGAATGCCGGGGGTATTGGCCGAAAGACGGCTTGTTCAGGAGACGCCTATGAGAAACAGTTCAGGTCATGTCATCGGGGGCATCGGGGGAGGGCTCGCGGTTTTGTTGATCGCCTTTGGTCTTTTGTCGCCGCTGCCGGCCTTAGCCCAGGGGGCGGAACAACTCAAGCCGCTGCTCGACCGTATCCAACGCCTGGAGCGTGACATCCGAACCCTTAACCTTCAGATTTCCCGCGGCGCCGGTGCCGTCGCTTCATCGCCAGCCGATACCCGGGGCGGGACCCTGGATCCTTCCGTCGGTTCAGTATCGGCGATTGCCAGGCTCGAAGTGCGCCTCAGCAACATGGAAGACGATCTGCGCGCGTCCACGGGGGCCATCGAAGATGTCACGTTCAGGCTAAACCAAATCAACCTGCGCCTGGACAAACTGGTTAGTGACGTGGATTACCGCCTGAGCGCGCTGGAAGGTGCCCGGGGCGGCCCGGTAAGCGTCGATCCCTCATCCAGTGCAGGGGCTCCGATGATCGGTGCGTCTCCGCCACCGCCTTCCGTTCAAGTGGTGGCACCGTCGCAGCCGGGGAACTTGGGCAGGATTTCCGCAAAGGATCTCAAGTCCGTCACCCCGACCGGCGCCGGGGCGCCGCCGATTCCCGAGGCGCGGGCCACCGCCGCCGTCCAGCCCAACGTGGAATCCGCGCCGGGCGCGGTGCTGCCCGCGGGTACCCCCCAGGAAAAGTATAAATATGCCCGAGGCCTTCTCCTGAAGAATAATTTCGACGGCGCCGAAGTCGCCCTTAAAACATTTATCGATGAACATGGCGATGATCCGCTTGCCGGGAATGCCATGTACTGGTTGGGCGAGACCTATTACGTCCGCGATCAGTATGCGCAGGCGGCGAAGGTGTTCCTGCAAGGCTACAAGGTTAATCCCAAGGGGGCCAAGGCGCCGGATACGCTGCTCAAACTCGGTATGGCTCTGGCCAAGCTGGAAAAGAAGAAGGAAGCCTGTTCCACGTTCAAGAAACTGAGTAATGACTTTCCCAAGCTTTCAGCCGGAATCAGCGCCACTTTAAATCGGGAACGGCAGAAAACCGGATGCACCTGACTCCGGATCAGCCCCGATCTCTGACCGGCCCCCTGACATTTGGGGAATTTGCCGCCCGCATGGCGGCCCTTGCCCCTTTTGAACGAAATCCCCACTTGGCTGTCGCTGTTTCCGGCGGCTCCGACAGCATGGCCCTTTGCCTGCTTGCCGATGGGTGGGCGCGGGCTCGGGGCGGCCGCGTCATGGCCCTGACCGTGGATCACGGCCTCCGGCCGGATTCGATGAAAGAAGCCGAGAAAGTCGGGCGCTGGCTGGCCGCCCGGGGTATCGATCATACGATTCTTAGCTGGTCCGGGCCGAAGCCGGCAAGCGGCATCCAGGCGGCGGCGCGGGAGGCGCGCTACCGTCTTCTTCTGGATTGGGCGCGGAGCGCGGGCGTTCTTCACCTTTGTCTCGCGCACCAGTTGGAAGATCAGGCGGAAACCTTTCTCATGCGCCTGGGGCGCGGCAGCGGCCTCGACGGTCTTGCCGCCATGTCGGCGATTTCCGAAAAACCAGCGGCACGATTGATCCGGCCCCTGCTGGAAGTGCCCCGCGCCCGGCTGCAAGCCACGCTTAAGGACTACGGCCAGGAATGGATCGAAGATCCTTCGAACGATAATCCCGCCTATGCCCGCACGCGCATTCGCGCCGATCTCAAATCATTGGCGGGGGAAGGCATTTCGCCCGCGCATTTCGCCCGCACCGCCCAGCAGATGGCACAGGCGCGGGCGGCGCTGGAACATGCGGCGTCCGGACTTATCGCCAGCTCGGCGCGGTTGCACCCTGCGGGATTTGTGCGCATGAACCGGGATATGTTACGCGCCGCCCCGGCGGAAGTTTCGCTCCGCGCCCTGGTCCGGACGGTGCGTTGCATCGGCGGCGGCGCCTATGCGCCGAAGCGGGAAAAAATGGACCGGCTGCATGAACAGCTTCTTGGTGATGATCCGGAGTCAAATTTGGCGGGAGGCCGGACCCTGGGCGGCTGCCGGATTGTTCCCGGGGGCGGCGAAGTGCTGATCTGCCGCGAAGTCCGCGGCCAGGGCCAGGTGCTTGCCGCGCGTCCCGGCGTAAGGGCCTTGTGGGACAATCGGTTTGTCATCCACTTCGGAAATGTGCGGGGGGAATCAGATGCCGCCGCCGTTTCCCGACTGGGCGGCGAGGGCTGGGCCGAAGTGGTTTCGGTTCAACCGGACCTCAAAGGCACAGCTTTGCCGGGTCCGGTGCGGGCTTCTCTTCCGGTTTTGCGGGATAAATACGGAATTATTACCGTTCCCCACCTGGCGTACCGGCGCCCGGAACGGTCTGATCCGGCTCAGGAAATTCTGAAAATCGTCTTTTCTCCGCCAAATCCGCTTTCCGGGGCAGGTTTTTTTGTTGCGTAATGGAGTTTCGGGACTATTTCATAAAGGCTATACAATTCTCCGGTAGGGTAAGTTTCGCCGGGGCGCCAGAGAGTTTGGCCTGTCGGGGTCATGATTAGGTTCAAATTCAGAGCCAAATTTATAGAAGGAAGCGTTTAAGTGAATTTCAGTCGAAATATGGCGCTATGGGTCATCATTGCGGTCCTTATCTTTTTCCTGTTTCAGATGTTTCAGGGGCCGGGTCAGCGTACGGCCCAGGAAGCGCTCGCGTTTTCCGATTTTCTGGCTTCGGTGGAAAGCGGCGATGTCCGCGATGTCACCATCAAGGGCAGCAACATAACCGGTCATTTCCGCGAAGGCCGCAGCTTCGCCACCTATGCTCCCAATGATCCGAATCTGGTCGGCACCCTGAGCAAGAAGGGCGTGCGCATCACCGCGGCGCCGTCGGAAGATGAATCCATGACCCTGATGGGTTATCTGCTGAACTGGTTCCCCATGCTGTTGCTGATCGGCGTGTGGATATTCTTCATGCGCCAGATGCAGGCGGGATCCGGCAAGGCCATGGGTTTCGGCAAGTCGAAGGCCCGGCTGTTGACGGAAAAATCCGACCGCGTCACCTTTGAAGACGTCGCCGGCATTGATGAAGCAAAGCAGGAACTTGAGGAAATCGTCGAATTCCTCAAAGACCCGCACAAGTTTCAGCGCCTGGGCGGCAAAATTCCCAAGGGCTGTCTGCTGGTCGGGCCTCCGGGCACCGGCAAGACGTTGCTGGCGCGTGCCATCGCCGGCGAAGCGAACGTGCCGTTCTTCACCATTTCCGGTTCCGACTTTGTCGAAATGTTCGTCGGCGTCGGTGCGTCCCGTGTGCGCGACATGTTCGAACAGGGAAAAAAGAATGCGCCCTGCATCATCTTCATCGATGAAATCGACGCCGTCGGCCGCCATCGCGGCGCCGGTCTCGGCGGCGGCAACGACGAACGTGAACAGACGCTGAACCAGTTGCTGGTGGAAATGGACGGCTTTGAATCCACCGAAGGCGTGATCCTGATCGCCGCCACCAACCGGCCCGACGTGCTCGACCCGGCGTTGCTGCGTCCCGGCCGGTTCGACCGCCAGGTGACCGTGCCCAACCCGGACATCCTGGGCCGCGAACAGATTTTGAAAGTGCATATGCGCAAGGTGCCCCTGGGCCCCGATGTGAAACCGCGGGTCATTGCCCGGGGCACGCCCGGCTTTTCCGGCGCCGATCTCGCCAATCTGGTCAACGAAGCGGCGCTATTGGCGGCGCGCACCGGGCGCCGCGTGGTCACCATGATGGAATTCGAAGCCGCCAAGGACAAAGTGCTGATGGGCACCGAGCGGCGTTCCATGGTCATGACCGACGATGAAAAGAAACTGACCGCCTATCACGAAGCGGGCCACGCCCTGGTCGGCATCAGCATGCCGAAATGCGATCCGCTGCACAAAGTGACCATCATCCCACGCGGCCGCGCCTTGGGCGTGACCATGAACCTGCCGGAACGGGACCGCTACAGCTATTCCAAGATCGAATTGGAATCGAGGATTGCGATGATGTTCGGCGGACGCATGGCGGAAGAGTTGGTGTTCGGTAAGGAAAACATCACCACCGGTGCCGGCAACGACATCCAGCAGGCGACCGGCATGGCCCGGCGTATGGTCACCGAATACGGGTTTTCCGACAAGCTCGGGCCGCTCCGCTACACCGACAACGACGAGGAAATCTTTCTCGGCCATTCGGTGACCCAGCACAAGAACGTTTCCGATGCCACGGCCCGGCTGATCGACGAGGAAGTCCGCAACCTGATCGAGGAAGCGGAGACCAAGGCGCGTGACATTCTGACCGAAAAGATGGAGGAACTGCACACCCTGGCCAAGGCGTTGCTGGAATATGAAACCCTGTCCGGCGAGGAAGTGAACGCTCTGCTCAAGGGCGAGGCCATCGTCCGCAAGGATGAAGACGAGGACAAGCCGAAAGACAGCGGCCACAAGTCCTCGGTGCCCTCCAGCGGCCGCAAGGGCCGGCCTTCGGGCCTGGGCGGGCCGGAACCGCAGACCGAGGCCTGACGGCCCTTTTCCTGCTGCCCCTTTCCCCGTCGAACATGGGCGGATATGATTTTGAAAGCCCCGCTGTAATAAGGCGGGGCTTTCTTCATTGACGGGAGTATTCATGCCAACGACGACCTTCGCCGGGTTGACCTTCGAACGTCCCCGGATCATGGGCATCGTCAACGTCACCCCCGACAGCTTTTCCGACGGCGGCGAAACGGTGACGGAAGACGCCGCCGTCGCGCGCGGCCTTGCCATGCTGGCGGACGGCGCGGACATCCTCGATGTCGGCGGGGAGTCCACCCGTCCCGGCGCGGCGGCGGTATCACAGGACGAAGAACTAAACCGGGTCCTCCCCGTGGTGGAACGCCTTGTCGGGGAAGGGGCCGTTGTTTCCATCGATACCCGTCATGGCGCCGTTATAGCGGCGGCGGTGGCTGCCGGGGCGGCGATCATCAACGACGTTACCGCCCTTGAAGGCGACCCTGAGTCCCTGGCGATTGCCGCCGAAAGCGGCGCGCACGTGATCCTCATGCATATGCGGGGCGAACCGGCGACCATGCAGAACGCTCCTTCTTACCGGGATGTGGTCGCCCAGGTGCGGGACTATCTGGCCGCGCGCGTTGAGGCGTGTGAGGCGGCGGGCATCGGGAAAGGGCACATCGCCGTCGATCCCGGAATCGGGTTCGGCAAGACGGTGGAACATAATCTTGCGCTGATCGCGAATTTAAACCGGTTTGGGGACCTGGGCTGCCCGCTGGTGCTGGGGGCGTCGCGCAAAAGCTT
>JAOUPW010000064.1 GCA_029879665.1 Rhodospirillales bacterium
ATCCGGATATCGGTATGGCGGCACTAAAGGTGTTGGCGCAAAACGGGGTTGAAACGGAAGTGGTCTATCCCGCCTGCTGCGGCATGCCGCAACTGGAACACGGGGATATTGCCGCCGTTGCCGAAAACGCGAAAAAGGTTGCCGCCGAAATGAAGCCATGGCTCGACCGAGGGTACGACGTGATCGGGCTGGTGCCGTCGTGTGCCCTGATGCTGAAATTCGAATGGCCGCTGATTCTGCCCGACGACGCCGATGTGAAACGGCTTTCCGAATCCACCTTCGACATTACCGAATATGTATCCGCCATCGCCAAAAAAGAAGGCCTGGCCGAAGGTCTCCGTCCGCTGGATGGCGGGGTCACAGTCCATATCTCGTGCCATTCCCGGGCCCAGAACATGGGGCAGAAAGCAGCCGAAATGCTCAAACATCTGCCCAATACGGAGGTCGCCGTGATCGAGCGCTGTTCCGGGCACGGCGGTTCCTGGGGTGTGATGAAAGACAACTTCGGGGTCGCGCTAAGAATCGGCAAGCCGGTGGTGCGCGAAGCGGTCAAAAAAGAATCAACCTACGTGGTCTCAGAATGTCCACTGGCTCGCGACCACATTGTGCAAGGCATGGACCGGAGCGAAGGATTCGACACCTCGTCTATAAAACAGATCCAGCATCCCATCCAGTTGATGGCGTTGGCGTATGAAATGGGCAAGGGCTGAAGGACATCGAGATGACGAAAGAAGCCCACAAAATTACCTTCGACGATCTCATGCCCATGGACCAATACGCAAAGACGCGATCCGAACGGCGCAAGGCGATGACCGAATTGAAAAAAAACCGGCGGGTTGCGGTCGGTCCCGACGCCACTTTCTATTTTGAAAGTTATGAAACCATGTGGCACCAAGTGCACGAAATGCTGCACATCGAGCGGGGCGGCATGGAACAGATCAAGGACGATCTGGCTGCCTATAACCCATTGATTCCAAATGGAAATGAACTAGTTGCGACGCTGATGTTCGAAATCGACGATGCTGACCGGCGGGCTAAATTTCTCGCCGGGCTCGGCGGTGTCGAAAAGAAGATTTCCTTCCGCTTCGATGGTGAAACCGTCACCGGCGTACCCGAAGAAGACATCGACCGGACCACCGCCGAAGGCAAGGCGTCCTCGATCCAGTTCCTGCACTTTCCCTTTACGACCGAACAGGTGAAAAAATTCCGCGCCCCCGGAACGGAAGTAACGCTCGGTATCGCTCACGAAAAATACGGCCACATGGCGATCGTCCCGGAAGTGGTGCGCCAGACTTTGGCCGAAGATTTCGACAGTTAATCAGAAAGACGCCCAAAGCAGTTCGGTTTAAACGGGACCGGCGGAAAAGCGCTATCGAAATGCAAAATGACGCCGTAGCGGCCAATAGACCGCTCGGAATGGCGATTAATCCGCTTTATTCGATGGCCTCGTTGCGGTGAATGCCCCAGAATTCGATCCGTTTCATCCAGCCCTTGTACCCGTCCACCTCCACCTGACACCAGGCAATGCCGTCGGGACATTTGAGAAGCAGCCCGATAACATTTTCCTCCAGGTGCGCAATCGGCGGCGCATCCGGATTGGGAGATTTGCGCAGGGTACGGGTTTTGTTGGTAATGATTACTGTCCGACGGCTACCGAGCATGCTTTGATGCACCCAGCCGTCCGTGCCCTGCCAATCGCGGACCTTCCGCCAGGTGTCATATTCCGCGATGATTTCCACGGGCAGGTTCTGGCGGGTAAAGACCCAGTCCACGGGATATTGAACGCCCGGCCCCGCTCTCAGGTTTACTTCCCCCGAGCGCAGGCTGACGAAACGGGGCAGGGGCAGGCCGGTTCCCTTTTCCGCCGCTACCGCGCTCCCGGCGGGAAAGGGGAAATTTCCGGGTAATCCGGCGATGAAAAAGAAGGATAAGAAAACGCAAACGAATCCCATGGGAATTTTATTCGGGATGCGGGCCATAAGGGGACTATGCGCTCTGAACCAGGGGGGGATGGGAACCATGAAACATAATAAAGTCCGTGCCCGCGCCCTCGTCAAGTCACGTGCGCGGCATGCAGCGAAGGGGCTAAAATACGCCCCGGAAGCGTAGAATGCGTCGCTGCCAAGCTTCCCATCAATCCAGAACCGTAGCGGACGCGGCGCTGGACAAGAGAACCTCATATTGCTATGGCTGCCCCCCCGACGGGTGGGATAGAGGGGAGAAAATCAATGCCAAAAACCAAGCCGCTGGTTGTCGTGACCCGCAAGCTCCCCGATGCGGTGGAAACCCGGATGATGGAGTTGTTCAATGTTCAGCTGAACCTGGACGACATTCCCCTGAGCAAGGCCCAGTTGATTGAGGCGGTGAAAACGGCCGATGTCCTGGTTCCCACCATCACCGACGAAATCGATGCCGAGATCATCGCTGCGGCGGGCGGCAAAATGGGCCTGATCGCAAACTATGGTACCGGCGTCGATAACATCGATCTGACGGCGGCACGGAAAAAGAACATCACCGTTACCAACACCCCAGACGTCCTCACCGAAGATACCGCTGACATGACCATGGCCCTGATCCTGGCCGTGCCCCGGCGCCTGACGGAAGGGGAAAAAGTACTGCGTTCCGGAGAATGGAAAGGCTGGGCGCCGACCGGGATGCTGGGCCATCGAATAAACGGAAAACGGCTCGGAATCATCGGAATGGGCCGAATCGGTCAGGCGCTGGCCCGCCGTGCCAAGGGTTTCGGCCTGTCGGTGCATTACCACAACCGCCACCGCGTCCATGAAGAAATCGAAAACGAACTGGAGGCCACCTACTGGGAAAGCCTGGATCAGATGCTGGCACGCATGGATATAATTTCCATCAATTGCCCGCATACGCCGGCGACCTATTATCTGCTCTCGGAACGGCGGCTCAAGCTTCTGCAGAAACATGCCTATGTGGTCAACACGTCCCGCGGCGAGGTGATCGATGAAAACGCGCTCACCCGGATGCTGGTTGCCGGTGAAATCGCCGGCGCCGGATTGGATGTGTTCGAATACGCCCCCGCCGTCAATCCGAAGCTGCTGAAACTGGATAATGTGGTGCTGTTGCCGCACATGGGCTCGGCCACCATCGAGGGCCGCATCGAAATGGGGGAAAAGGTGCTGATCAACATCAAAGCCTTTACCGACGGCCACAAGCCACCCAACCGGGTTCTGGTCGAATCCTTCTGATCCTAGAAACTAATAAAATTAGCGGCTGGCGATGGCGACGTCGCGCAGGACGTTGCGTTCCATTTGCGTCTGTTCCAACCGGCTTGCCATCACGTCTCGCGAACTGATCATGCCGATAAGCACACCATCTTCCATCACCGGAAGGTGGCGGATGTGGCGTTGCGACATCAGGCTCATCGCGTGCTTGACGGTATCGGCCGGCGAACAGGTGACGACATCCCGGGTCATTAAATCGCGGACGCAAAGATCCCGAACCTTGGCGCCGTGTTCGGCGAGGCCGCGCACGATATCGCGTTCGGAAATGACGCCGACCAAACGTCCATCGCCATCGCGGACCGGCAAGGCGCCGATGTTGTTGGTGCTAAGCAACATGGCCGACGCCTCGATGGTGTCTTCGGGGCGGTTGGTGACGAGGCGGTTCTTGTTGTGCGTGAGAATTTCACGGATCTGCATGGAGCTACTCCCTATGACGGCGGAGAACGGCGCTGTTCTGTCAACGCAAAGGGTAGCCGGAAAATTCCGGGCAGGCTACTCCACCTCCGGGTAGGGAGCAAATAAATATTTAATTTCAATATGATAGACTAAATAAACAACATTCCGCCGGTGTCGGAGGCGTCATTCAGGAAGGTCACCACGCCGCAAATTTCAAAGGGTACGTCGTCCCGAAGGTCATCGACGGTCATGTCGAGCGCGCGCAACCCCATCTCGCAGACCAGAAACCGCACCTTCATCTCGACGCAGGCGGACAACAGTTCTTCAAACGAGCCGACCCGTTTGGCGCGAAAGCCGTCATCGGCCGCGCCGCCATCGCCGTCTGTCAGTCCGCTGGCGCCGCCCACCGGCAGGGCGCGCCAGCCGTCCTGCTTGGCCATCGCCCTGCAAGCGCCCATGGTGAAAAACAGGGTCACCGGCATATCAATGGCCGCAGCGCCGGAAGCCATCACCAGGGCGTAATGGACGCGTTCGAATTCTCCGGAAAAGACGGTGATGGATAATTTATCCGGCGCGGGCATGATCAGGCGCTTCCGCTAGCGGCCGGTCGGCACTGTTCGCCGGCGGCGATTTCATGGAGGGAAAGGTCGGTGATGGTCGGGGTTTCGCCGCACAAGGCGCATCCGGGATCGCGGCGCACCTTGATCTTGCGGAACTCGGTGCCGAGCGCTTCACAGATCAGCAACGATCCGGACAAGCTCTGGCCGATGCCCATCAGTTCCTTGAGCGCTTCCGTCGCCTGCAAGGATCCGATCATGCCGCACATGGCGCCGAGTACGCCGGCCTCGGCACAGCTGGGGACTTGGCCCGGCGGCGGCGGTTCGGGGAAGAGGCAGCGGTAACATGGATTGTCGCCCGCTTCATGGGCCTTGTAAGTGGCGACCTGGCCGTCGAACTGAAGGATGGCGGCGGACACCAGCGGCGTTTTCGAAAGATAACAGGCATCGTTAACGAGAAAGCGGGTGGCGAAATTGTCGCTGCCATCGGCAACCAGATCATAGCCGCCGATCAGGTCCATGGCATTGCCGGCGGTGATGCGGTCCTGGTAGGTGATGACCCGAACATCCGGATTGATCGCGGCGATAGTGTTCTTGGCGCTGTCCACTTTCGCCATGCCGATGGATGCGGTGGCATGGATCACCTGGCGCTGCAGATTGGAAAGATCCACCACATCGTCATCGATTATGCCGAGGGTTCCGACCCCGGCGGCGGCGAGATACAGCAACACCGGCGAGCCCAACCCGCCGGCGCCGATCACCAGAACCTTGGAGGCGAGCAGCTTTTCCTGACCCTTGCCGCCGACCTGGCCGAGCAGGATATGTCGTGCATAGCGTTCGATTTGTTGTTCGCTGAAATCCATATTCGTGCGCCCTGCGTGGGCGGCGTCCTATTCCAGGCCCAGGTTTTCGAACAGCGCCGTCGACAGATAGCGTTCGGCGAAGGAGGGCAGGATAACCACGATCATCTTGCCGGCCATTTCCGGGCGGGCGCCGACTTCCAAAGCGGCGGCCAGCGCCGCGCCGGACGAAATCCCCACCGGCAATCCTTCAAGGCGGGCCACCTTGCGCGACACCGTGAATGCGGTTTCATTGCCGATCTGCAAAATCTCGTCGATCAGCGAAGTGTCCAGAATTCCGGGCACAAAGCCGGCGCCGATGCCCTGAATCTTGTGCGGTCCGGGCACGCCGCCGGACAGCACCGGGCTGTCTTCCGGTTCGACTGCGATCATCCGGACTTCGGGTTTACGCGCCTTCAGACCTTGGCCGACTCCGGTCAGGGTGCCCCCGGTGCCGACGCCGCTGATCACCACATCCACCTGACCGTCCGTATCGTTCCAGATTTCTTCCGCCGTGGTGCGGCGGTGAATATCCGCATTGGCGGGATTTTCGAACTGCTGCAGGATGACCGCGCCGGGAATTTCCTGAGCCAGCGCCTCGGCCTGGGCGATGGCTCCTTTCATACCCTTATCGGCGGGCGTCAATTTAATTTCCGCGCCGAGAAAGGCCAGCATCTTGCGCCGTTCCACCGACATGCTTTCCGGCATGGTCAGGATCAGGCGGTAACCCTTGGCGGCGCAGACGAAGGCCAGGGCGATGCCGGTGTTGCCCGAGGTCGGTTCGATCAGCACCGCGCCCTTGCCGATCTTGCCGGACGCTTCCGCGGCTTCGACCATGGCCAGACCGATCCGGTCCTTGACCGAAGCCAGGGGGTTGAAGAATTCGCACTTGCCGATGATAGAGGCCTTGACGCCGGTGTTTGCGGCCAGCTTGTCGAGACGGATCAGCGGCGTTGCGCCGACAGTATCCAGGATGCTGTCGTAAATGCGGCCCCGGAAGGAAGCGGACTGAGTGGAAGGTGGCATATTTACGGTGTCCTTTTCGGTAAAAGTCCCTGTTTGGGGACCGGAATGATCCGTTTCGGAATATATCCTGTTATTGGACGTGGATCCTTAAATGGAAAAATCAAGACTGGATCGCCCTTCACTGTTGATTCCGGCCTCGTCGGCCCGGGAACACAATTCGTCAATGGAGATGCAGTCAAGCCGATCCATGACTTCGGATTGCAAGCTTACCCACAAAGGCCGAACCACTTTGCTGCCCAGTTCTGAACCGTCAATGGATTCCACCGGGTTTTCACTGGTTTCCATGGCGCGGACGGTGCGTACGATGTCGCCGACGGAAATGCGCCGCCGTTCCCGGGCCAGGCGATAGCCGCCGCGGGGGCCGCGGACGCCGATCAGGATATCATTGCGGACCAGATGCTGAAGCGCCTGTTCAAGATACCGCCGCGGTATGCCCTGGCGGCGCGTGATTTCACGGCTTAGCACCGGTTCACTGCTCGTATGGTAGGCAATGTCGAGAACTGCCTCGATGGCATACAGCATTTTCTTGGATAACCGGATCATAACTGTTCAGCCTTTCTCTCTGACATTGGTCGCGTGGGTTGTGTGGGTGCCGGTTGATCCGAAGCCGCCGTCGCCCCGGTCGCTTTCGGGCAAGGCCTCGACCGGCCGCCAGACAACTTCGGCAACGGGGGCGATCACCATCTGGGCGATGCGCATGCCGCGTTCGACAATAAATTCCCGGTCTCCCAGGTTGGCAAGGATGACCCCGATCTCGCCCCGGTAATCGGCATCGATGGTGCCCGGACTGTTGAGCAGGGTAATCCCGTGTTTGAGCGCCAATCCGGAGCGAGGCCGGACCTGGGCTTCATAACCGGGCGGCAAGGCAATGGCGATGCCGGTGGGGATCAGATCGCGGCCGCCGGGGGGAAGGGTCACCGGTGCGCCGACCGCGGCGACAAGATCGACACCAGCACTTAAAGGCGTCGCCCGTTTCGGCAAGGCCAGGTCGCGACCGTGTTCCAGGCGTTGAATATGGATGGCAAGGCCGCCGCTTGTTTCAGATTCGGGGCCAGATTCGGGAATTCCGTGGGGCAGGGTCATGGCGCCCCCCCCTGGGTGGCGTCACCGAGGGCGCCGGCGATGCGTTGCGCCAAGCGGCTGGCGACTTCGCGTTTGGACATGGTCGGCCAGGACTCGACCTTGTCTCCGGTTACCAGGTGAACCGTATTGGAGTCGCCGCCAAAGGTACCGGCGGCTTCCGAAACATCATTGGCGACGATCCAGTCGCAGCCTTTTGCGTGGCGCTTGGATTGCGCGTTTTCGGTCACCTTCTCGGTTTCGGCGGCAAAACCGACGATCAATTTAGGCCGGTGTTTTCCCTTGGCGCTCAAGGTCCGGAGAATGTCCGGATTTTCAACCAGCTGCAGACTCGGCGGCGTGGCCGGGTCGGATTCTTTCTTGATCTTGGCGTCGGCTTCCTTTTCCGTGCGCCAGTCGGAAACGGCGGCGGCGCAGACGACAACATCGACGGCACCGGCGGCTTGACAGGCGGAAAGCATTTCGAGAGCCGAGACCACATGAACCACTTTCAGTCCCGGCGGATCGTCAAGCTGGGTCGGGCCGGTAACCAGCGTGGTTTCGGCGCCGAGACGGGCCAGCGCCTCGGCCACGGCATGGCCCTGCTTGCCTGACGAACGGTTGGCGAGATAACGCACCGGGTCGATGGCTTCATGAGTGGGGCCGCTGGTAACCAAGGCCCGGCGGCCGGCCAGTGGCCCGGGCAGGCGAAAGAACCCTTCAATCGCGGCCAGGATGTCGGCGGGCTCCGCCATTCGTCCCATGCCCCATTCGCCGCAGGCCATGTCTCCTTCCGCTGGCCCCACCTGAATCACTCCCCGGTCTTCCAGGGTACGCAGGTTGGCCCCGGTCGCCGCATGCTCCCACATGCGCACATTCATGGCCGGGGCCGCCATTACCGGTTTGTCGGTGGCGAGCAGGGCCGTGGTCGCCAAATCGTCGGCGATGCCGTGCGCCATTTTGGCGAGGATGT
>JAOUPW010000065.1 GCA_029879665.1 Rhodospirillales bacterium
TGAGCTTGGCCTCGCCAACCCCGAAAACCTGCGCGAACTCGTCCTCGTTGGCCGGCTTGTCGCGGGCCATTTCAAGCAACGAGCGGTCGCGAAACACCGCATAGGCGGGCACGCTCCGCTGCCGGGCGAAATCCAGCCGCAGTTTCTTGAGGGCCGTGAACAGGCCTTCCTCGGCGCCGGTAAGCTCGACGTTCCCCCGCGCCTTCGCGGCCCGCTTACTCACCCGTGCCGGCTGCGGGAGTTCGCGGCGGAAATGAAACGCGGCTCCGCCTTCCAGCAGAATTCTGCCGTCTTCCGTCAGGCCGAGGCCGCCGAACCCGGTGATGTCCAGCCGTAGATAGCCGGCGGCCACCAATTGCCGGAGGATGGAACGCCAGATGTCCTTGCTCTCCCCATTGCCGGCGCCGTGGACGTCGAGTTTGTGGTGTCCCAGGCTGCGGATTTTTTCCGTGTCGGCGCCGCGCAGCACGTCGATGACATGGGCGGCGCCGAACCGCTGGCCGGTCTGCGCGATCACGCCGAGCGCGTTTCGGGCGTGGACCGTGCCGTCTTCCATGGCCGGCGGGTCCAGGCAGGTATCGCAATTGCCGCACGGCTGTGCGTCCTCGTCGAAATAAGACAGCAGCGCCCGGCGTCGGCACTGGGGCGTCTCGCAATACGCGATCAGGGCATCGAGCCGTTGATGTTCGCGCCGCATGTGGTCGTCGCCACCGGTGTCGTCCTCGATGAAAATGCGGCGCTGGCGAATATCGTCCAGGCCATAGAGCATAAAGGCTTCTGCGGGCGCGCCGTCCCGTCCGGCCCGGCCCAGTTCCTGGTAATAGGCTTCCATGTTGCCGGGCAGGTTGGCGTGGAAAACGTAGCGCACGTCGGGCTTGTCGATGCCCATGCCGAAGGCGATGGTCGCCGTCATGATCACCCCCGGCTCGGTCATGAAGGAGTCCTGGTTGGCGGCGCGTTGGGCGCTGTCCAGCCCCGCGTGATAGGGCAGCGCGCGGAAGCCGTGCTTGACCAGCAACTCCGCCGCAGCTTCCGTCTTCTTGCGCGACAGGCAGTAGACGATGCCGCTGTCGCCGGACCGCGCCCGCACAAATTCCAGAAGTTGCCGTTTCCAGTCGCTGCGAGGTTCAACGGCGAGGCGGATGTTCGGCCGGTCGAATCCGGCGACGAAGATGCGTCCTTGGCCGTGGAAGAGTTTTTCCGAGATGTCCTTGCGCGTGGCTTCGTCGGCGGTGGCGGTGAACGCCGACAGGGGAATGCCGGGAAACAACTCGGTCAGCCGGGTCAGGGCTTCGTAGTCGGGGCGGAAAGACGGCCCCCAGCGGGAAATGCAATGGGCCTCGTCAATGGCGATTTGCACGATTTCCAGGCGCCCGAGCGCCGCCAGCATGCGCTCGGTCATCAGCCGTTCCGGCGACAGGTAGAGCAGCCGCACCTCGCCCGCCGCGACCCGCCGCCAGGTGGCGACGTTGACCTCCCGGTCGCGGGACGAATTGATGGTCTCGGCAGCGACGCCGTCGAGCTTGAGCGCCGCCACTTGATCTTCCATCAGGGCGACCAGCGGCGAGACGACCAGGGTCAGGCCGCCCCGGACCAGGGCCGGGAGTTGATAACACAGCGACTTGCCCGACCCCGTGGGCATGACCGTGAGCACGCTGGTCCCGTCCAGAATGCTGGCGATGACCTCTTCCTGCCCGGACCGGAACTCGGAATAACCGAACACCTCGCTGAGGATGTGGCGGGCTTCGGAATTGACCTGGGAATTGGCCGGAAGGGTTGGCATGGGGCGGTCCATAAAGAGATGTCGCACGACGGCTCAAAGTACGTGATTATTTTCGGTTCTGCCAGGGCGTTGCAGCGTTACGGATGGTCCTCGCAACGGAACCGGGAAGCTGTCTGATTTTAAGAAGTTATTATTTATGTGCGATATATATTGTCGATATGGAACCGTATTTCGTTTGTTCCGAGGGGGCCAGTCATTATTCCAGAGAATCAAAAGGCGGGCGGGGATCGCCGCGCATTCGTTCGAGCGAAGTGTAACGCCACATGAAAACCCCATTTCTGTTAATTTGGGTTGCCTTGGTTGCGCTTGCCTGGCCTTCCTCCGGAAAAGCCGAACAGGTCGATGTTTCGTCCGGGTTGCGGGAATCCATCGGGACCCATGTCGGCTTTCTTAAGGAAGGGGACGCGCCCATCAGTTTGGATGAGGCGCTTAAAATCTATGCGGCGGGGCATTTCCAGGCGGGAAAGCGGCCTATCCTGACGTTTGGAATTGGCTCGAAGCCGATTTGGCTTGGGTTCGAAGCCATCAATTCAGGGGATGCACCGCTCAGGCGCCGCATTTCGGTCGAAACCTCCTGGCTTGATAAAATAGATATTTATTTCATTCGTAATGGGCGGGTGCTGGAAAGGAACCATACCGGGGATGCCCAGCCGTTTGCGGAACGCCCGGTCGAAAACCGGTTCTTCGTGTTCGACCATGGGTTTGAACCGGGAACCACTACCGTATTGATGCGGGTGGAAAGCCCGGACCCGATCGTTCTTCCGGTTTACGTGGCAAGCGTTGAGGAAGCCCAGTCCAGAAATACGCTCGAGGCTTACAGCTATGGGTTTCTCTATGGGGCGCTTATTGCCTTGTTGGCTTATAACTTCATTCTGTTCCTGGGTTTGAAGAACGCACGCTATCTCTACTACTCGATTTATCTGGCGTGTTTCGTAATCATGAATATTGCCTACACGGGGCATGGCTTCCAATGGCTGTGGCCGGACAGTCCGCGATGGCAGATGTGGTCCAATCTCGTTTTGATGGTGGCCTATTCAATCAGCGGTCTGGTGTTTGCCACGCAGTTCCTGGAAACCAAGCGGCATTTCCCGCGCCTTCATCGCTTGGTCATGGGAGGCATATTCGTGGCCGGCTTTTTTACGGTGCTTTCCGTCATTGCCGGCGCGCATTTTGCCATGCTGTTGGTGGCTTTCATTTTTATGTTTTTGTTTTCGCCCATCATGGTGCTTCTGGGGATTGTATCGGTTTTCGCCGGGATTAAATTCGCCAAATACTTTGTAATTGCGTCCATCGCTGCGGTCACCGGCTCGGCCCTGACGGTATTGGTCGTATGGGGGCATATTCCCTACAGCATCTGGGCATACCGCGCGGTTGACATCGGAATGATGATCGATGCCGTTTTGCTGGCCCTTGCCTTGGCCGATCAGTTTCGCGTCAGCCAGGAGGAAAAAAACCTGGCCGAGAAATTGGCCAGGATCGATCCCTTGACGGGATTGAACAACCGGCGGGCCTTTGACGAATCCGTCGGTCAGTTGTGTGATTCAGAGAAAAATAACAATCGCGAATTGTCGGTGATTCTTATGGATATCGACAGGTTTAAAACGATTAACGATACGTACGGTCATGCTTTCGGTGACGATGTTCTGATTCAAACGGCAAAGATGATCAAAAAGACCGTTCGCGGAGAAGATGTGGTCGCGCGATGGGGAGGTGAAGAGTTCATTGTATATCTGCCGGAAACAAATCTCAGCGAGGCGGTGTTCGTTGCGGAACGCTTGAGCGAAAACATCGCGAAGACCCGCCTGGAACTCAACGGGACAAAAATAAACTTCACGGCGAGTTTTGGCGTCGCCCACCGGAACGGGGAAAGTGTCAGCTTGAATGAGGTTATAACAACTGCCGACAATCATCTCTATTGGGCGAAGGCAAACGGGCGTAACAGGGTGTGTTCCCGGCTGCTCGAGTGAACGAATCTTATCGTCCGAGCATTCTGCCGCATCCATGTAAACTTACCGATCGTTCAACGCGCGCGCGGCGTGCCGTTTCGCTGTCAACCGAACTTAAAAATAAAAGCCCCCTCCGTTGGGAGGGGGCTTTGCCGGTTTAGAATTCCGGTAAATGAACCTGAATTCCGCGCTACGGTTTCCATACCATCCGGTCGTCTTCGAAAAACACCACGCAGGGATTTTCAGGCCTGTACATGGGTTTTTTACGGCAGCTCTCCAGGGCGCCCGCGCGCATTTCGCTATGGGTGCGCCTGTTATGCCATCGGCCGCCATAGGCGCCATCCTTCGATACCGCAAAGGCTTTCGGCGTTTCCGCCGGCGCGTACATTTCGAGGAAGCATTTGACGCAGGTGTTTGCCCCGCCCGCCTGCTTCAACATGGGGACGGCCGCATCGTAGGGAGACTGGTTTCCCGCTTGCGCGACCTCCGTCTTTCCGTCGCCATCGGGGCCGAGGAAAGCCGTTCCGACAACGGACCTACCGGTTTTTCACGGCGCCTTCCCTGGGTGCACGCTCTATTCCTTCCCCAACGCGAACGGCTTGTTGTCGAAGATTTCCTGTTCCGTCAGGCCGTGCAGTTCGTGCGGGAAGACCAGCCACTTCTCGGTTTCGTGCAGGTAGAAATCCGGTGTGATCTCCACCTTGCGCTTGCCCGGCTTGTAATAGATGGTCGCCACCTTCATCTGCGGCGCATTGCGCCGCGACAGCCGCTTGACGGTATCGATCACCGCCTGCACGCTGCGGCCGCTGTCGAATACGTCGTCGATGATCAGCAGATTATCTTCGGCGTTCACGTTTTCGATGATGTAGTGCAGGCCATGGACCTGAACCGTATCGCGCTGGTTTTCGATGCCGTCGTAAGAAGACGTACGGATGGCGATGTGGTCGGTGGCGACGCCATGATAATCGAGCAATTCCTGCACCGCGATGCCCACCGGGGTGCCGCCGCGCCAGACGCCGACGATATAATTGGGCTTGAATCCGGCCTTCAGAATCGCATGGCCCAACCGGTAGGAATCCTCCAGCAACTGATTGGCGCTGATGAAAAGCTTTTCGACCATGAATTGACCTCTGGGAATGGAAAACCCCCGCCGCCGAACGGCGACGGGGGAGGCGGCGTTTCGAGTTTAGCCGTAAACGTAGTGCAACACGCCGAGCGCCGCCACCAGATATACGGCCGGGCTGGTTTCGGACATGCGGCCGCTGAACACCTTGACCACGGCATAGGTGATGAAGCCGATGGCTATGCCGTTGGCGATGGAGAACGTCAACGGCATCAGCACCGCCGCCAGCACGGCGGGCGCGAATTCGGTGGCGTCATCCCAATCAATATCGATGATATTGCGCATGAAGAACGTTGCCACGAAGACCAGGGCGGCGCCGGTGGCAAACGCCGGAATGCTTTGTGCCAGGGGCGCGAACACCAGGCACATCAGAAAGAGCACGGAAACGACCACTGCCGTCAGCCCGGTGCGCCCGCCTTCCTTGATGCCGGCTGCGCTTTCGATATAGGAGGTGGTGTTGGAAGTGCCGAACAATGCGCCGGCGATGGTCGCCACCGAATCGCTGATCACCGCGCGGCCGATGCCTTCGACCTTGCCGTCGGCGTCGACCTTGCCCGCCAGGTTGGCGACGCTGGTCAGGGTGCCGGCGGTATCGAAGAAGTCGACGAACAGCAGGGCGAAAACGACGCCGATCATGGTCGCGGTCAGGGCGCCGGTGATGTCAAGCTTGAGCAAGGTCGGCTCCAGGCTGGGCACCGCGCCGACGACGCCCTTAAATTCCGCGACGCCGGCGACCCAACCGATGATGCTGACGGCCAGGATGCCGATGATGATACCGCCTGGAATCTTCAGGCGGTCGAGGACGGTCATGATTGCGAAACCGGCGGCGAACAGAATTACCGGCAGGCTGCTGACGTCGCCCAGGCCGACTAAAGTTGCCGGGTTATCGACGACCACGCCCGCGTTTTTCAGGCCGATGATCGCCAGGAACAGGCCGATGCCGGCGCCGATGCCCAGTTTGAGGGATTTGGGAATGGAGTTGATGACCCATTCGCGCAGGCCCGTCAGGCTGAGGATCAGGAACAGCACGCCGCTGACGAACACCGCGCCCAGGGCGACTTCCCACGGCTGTTTCATGCCGAGCACGATGCCGAAGGTGAAAAACGCGTTCAGCCCCATGCCTGGCGCCAGGGCGACCGGCCACTTGGCCCACCACCCCATGATCGAACACCCGACCACGGCGGCGAGAACGGTGGCGACGAAGACCGCGCCGAAATCCATGCCCCCGGTGGATATGATGCCCGGATTTACGACGATGATGTATGCCATCGTCAGGAATGTCGCGATTCCCGCCAGAACTTCCGTTCTTATTGAACTGCCTTTTTCCTTAATCTCAAAGTAACGGTTTAACCAATCCATGATGATCCCCTCTTGTTGCGGCGTTCCGCGGAAGTTTCGCTTAATCCTTGTGGAGGAAAAATAGATCATTATTGAAAAGGGTAGGTCAATGCGGAATGTCGCCCCTGTACGCCATTGTCCATGCGCTTTAAACTAAACTGCCTTGATAAAAGGGGTTCGAGATGACCGGGGAATCTTTTTGTTACGACTTTTGGGCATGACTTTGAAGGCCGCGGATAACCAGGGCGAGCATCTTTCCACCCTCGGCGATCAGATCGAATCTTTTTGAAGCTATGGACCAGCGCAGAACGGTTCCCTGTAGGGCGGCAATAACCAAATTTGCAGCTTCGTCGGAATCGATGTCAGGGCGCAGTTCTCCACGGGTGATGCCTGCTTGTATTTCGGTGGAAAGAATTGCGTGAAAGCGTTTCATCAACGCCAGCACGCCATTCCGGATTCCGGCGTTTTTTATGTGAAGCTCGCGCGAAAATATGATCGAGGGAAGGGCGGGTACAGCCGTAACCAGCCTAAGTTGCGCCCCAACCAGATCGTGCAGACGTTTGCATGAGGACGGAGCCAATTCAAGGTCGCTCCATCCCTGTTCCATTTTTTGGCTAATGGTCTCGAATACCGCACTCCAGATATCCTCTTTAGTGGGAAAATGGCGGAAGATTGCGGCATGGCTTAATCCAATCTTCTTGGCCAAGGCCTCGGTCGTTATCCGTCCCGGACCCACATCCAAAGACAGGCTGAATGCGGCATCCACGATTTCCGATTTTCGCTCTTGCGTACTTTTTCGTTTGAGTGTATTCATGTAAGTAAGTAGATACTTACATTTGACAAATGTCAAGTACTCACTGTCTTTTTTTCGGGAAACTGGGACATATTATGAAACCGAAAACACTCGCCATCACGGCCATTCTGCTTTGGGCAATTTCCGCGGCATTCGTGGGGTTCACGTATGTAAAGGGGACCACGGTAACCGCCGTGGACGATCGCGAAGCCGTGGTTTTGGAACCCGCCGAGCTTGATTTCGTCTTGGTGGAGATGCGCGGCTTTCTCGCTGCCGTTCAGGAAATCATTGCCGCCGCCAACACGGGCGATATGGATGCGGCAAGAAAAACCTCTAAAAGTTTTGGCCTTGCCCTGGCCAATACGACGCCCCCAGAAACCGTGAAGAAACTCCCGAAAGCATTTAAGCAGTTGGCCTTCTCCACCCATGAGGGCTTTGATGAGGTGAGCTTGGCCGCCGATATGGGATCGGAAGCGGTGATGGAGGCGTTGGAGGGAACCCTTAGCGTATGCGTGAGTTGCCACGAGGTTTTCCGTTTCACCTTAAGTAAATAAACCTTGATAGATCCGCAATCTCGGAAAAAGAAATATAAATTCAAGGAGAAGAATCCATGATCACAGCCTGCCCAGGATATTGCAAAAGCCCGAAACTCCTGCATGTGCTTGCCGCGGTGGCATTGATTTTCGGTGCCGCGTCCGTTTTTTCCGGCGGACAGGTTCTGTTCGGCCCCGAAGAAAAGCGCCTTGCCGCGGGGAATTACGTTCCCTTCGTGGTCTGGTTTAATTTTGTCGCCGGGTTCGCATATATGGCGGCCGCAGTGGGACTGTTTCTGCGTACCAAGTGGGGGGCATATCTTTCGCAGGCGATCGCGGTGGCGACGGCGGTGATCTTTGCCGTGCTTGCGGTTCACATTTCCACCGGCGGCGCTTTTGAGGCCAGAACCGTAGGTGCCATGACTTTGCGAACCGGGGTGTGGTTGGTCATCGCGTTCGTGGCCCGGCAGGGTTTAATGCGCAAGGGGTGATATAATAATCGGGCCGGATTCGCCA
>JAOUPW010000066.1 GCA_029879665.1 Rhodospirillales bacterium
TGGGAGTTGTCTTTTTAATTCCGTTTATGTTTTTTTTCATCAAGGGATGGGTCGGCCGCACCCTGGCGCCGAAGCTGATCGTCGCCTTCGTTCTGGGCGGGCTTCAGGGGGTGCTCGGCTGGTACATGGTCAAGAGCGGGTTGGTGGATCGTCCCGACGTCAGTCAGTACAGATTGACCGCCCATCTCGGCGCGGCATTGGTCATTTACGGTTATATGTTCTGGATCGCCCTGAGCCTGTTGCACCCGCGGGCCGAAGGCGGCGCGCCGTTCCTCAGGCGATTCGCCTTCGGACTGACGGCATTCCTGTTCCTGACCATCCTCTCGGGCGGATTTGTCGCCGGGCTCGACGCCGGTTTCGGCTACAACACCTTTCCCCTGATGGACGGCGATTTTATTCCGCCTGACCTGTTCTCCATGGACCCGGTGTGGATCAACCTGTTTGAGAACAGGATAACGGTTCAATTCGACCATCGCCTCCTGGCGGAATCTTTCGTTATGGCGGTGCTTGTGTTCTGGTTCATCTCCCGCCGGCGAAACCTCACCCGCCGCCAGCAACTGGCCGCAAGCTGGCTGGTCGTCGCCATGACTCTACAGGTGGCTCTCGGCATCTCGACCCTGTTGCTGGTGATTCCGGTTCGCTTGGCCGCTACCCATCAGGCGGGCGCGGTGGTGCTGTTCACGGTTGCCTTGTGGCAGAACCATGAATTCAGGTTGTCCCCTGAGATTTGACGAATTGTTATAAACAAAAAACGGGGCGCCTCGAAAGGCGCCCCGTGTTGAGGGAGCTTTGAAAGGGGCTGTTTCTAAGCAGCCTTGATCCCGTTGAGGAATTCTTCCACCTGTGTGCGCAGGGTGTCGGACTGCATGGTCAGGCTGCCGACGGCTTCCAATACGCTATTGGCGGCTTTGCCGGTATCGTCGGCGGCCTGATTGACGCCGCTGATATTAGAGGTGACGTCCTGAGTGCCGGCAGACGCCTGTTCCACGTTGCGGGCGATTTCCTGAGTCGCCGCGCCCTGTTCTTCGACCGCGGAAGCAATGGTGGCGGCGATTTCGTTGATCTCGGCGATGGTCTTGGAAATACCCTGGATCGCACCGACCGCTTCTTGCGTCGCTGTCTGGATCCCGCCGATCTGGCTGCCGATTTCCTCGGTCGCCTTGGCCGTCTGGTTGGCCAGGTTTTTCACTTCCGACGCCACCACCGCGAAGCCCTTGCCGGCGTCGCCGGCGCGGGCTGCTTCGATGGTCGCGTTCAACGCCAGCAGGTTGGTCTGATCGGCGATGTCGGTGATCATCGCCACCACCTCACCGATCTTGTTGGCGGCTTCGGCCAAGCCCTGGATCTTGATGTTGGTTTCTTCCGCATCGGTGACCGCCTTGCCGGCGATTTCAGAGGACTGGGAAACCTGACGGGCGATTTCGGTGATGGAACTGGAAAGTTCCTCCGCCGCAGAGGCCACGGTTTGGACATTGGTCGAGGCTTCTTCCGCCGCCGCCGCCACCGTCGTCGCCTGGGTACTGGTTTCTTCCGCCGTTGCGGCCATGCCTTCGGCGGTCGATTTCATGCCGTCCGATGCCGAGGCGACGGCGCCGAGAACACTGGTAACGTTTTTTTCGAACTCCTTGGTCAAATGATCCAGCGCAATGACCCGTTTTTCCTTGATTTCGTTATCCCGGCGTTGTTCTTCCGCCAACTGATCGGCCTTGATCATGTTTTCTTTAAAGACCTCGACCGCCTGGGCCATGGACCCGATTTCGTCACCGCGGTCGGCGCCCTTGATCTCGATGGACTTGTCTCCTTGCGCGAGGATGTTCATGGCCTGGGTGATGCCGGCGATGGGGCCGGTGATTCCCTTGACGATGCTGACCACCATGATCAGGGTGACGATCAGCAGCACGGCCGTCGCTGCCGCCGCGGTGTAAAACGCCGTTTCCGCGGCACCGCCATGCACTTCAGTCAGCCCTCCCAGGTGCTTCGCGATATTGTCTTCCACTTCCTTGAGCAGGTTGATCTTCTTGGTGATGGTACCGAACCAGTAGGGGCCTTCGATGCCCTGGATGTCCTTGGTTTCAATGCTTTCAATGGCGATCTTGCGCATGCGCTCGACCTCGTCGACCGCCTCGCCCTGCACCTTTTTGGCATAGAAATCCCGCTGTTCCTGGCTGGCATAGATGTTGAAGAAGCCGAGGTAGGTTTTTTGCTGGGCGATCAGGGAGATGAAGTTCTGATAGACCCCCGGCTCGAACTTGCCGGCGCCGAAGCCGGCGCCGCCCATAGCCCGTTCGATGCCGGCCCGTTCCTTGCCTTCCAGGAAGCTGATGTAGGCGGCGATGTCGTTGTTGACCTGGGCGTCGTTGCTGAGCGTCGGCATGACCTCGATGATGGCGAGAAGCTTGGCGATGGTCGGCGTGTAATACCCGGCCATCTGGGGCACGGTAAGGGTCAGTCCGCTGACCCCCTGGCGCTTGGCGTCCAGTTCGGAAAGGGCGGTCAGCGCGGCTTCGATCTTGCCAACGAATTCCTCGCCGTAAGCTTTGGTGTCAATGCGTTTCAGATCATTGTCCATGACCGTTTTAGTCTCGTCGGTCAATTTCTTTTGTTCCGGCAGTTCCTTGGCGAATTTCTCTCCTTTACTGCCGATATAAACGGCGGACATGCCGCGTTCCTTTTGCAGTTCGTGCACCACCGCGCTGATCTTCGGCGCGAAGGCGGTCAGAACCTGCAAGGATTCCATCTCGACGGAGACGCCTCGTTTCTCGATAACGACAAAGCTGGAAAAGACCAGCAGGCCGACGATGGGCAAAACCAGCGACAATGAAATGCGGGTTCCGATTTTTGCGTTTTGCATGAATGACATTTTCCACTAACCTCTCTAGATAGTTGGCGGCAGAAACTGCCCCCTGAACCGAACGTAAAAAAGAAATCCTCAATCCGGAGTCTAGGATCACTCCTATTCCATCAATTAGACTTTTGCTTATTTCTTAGAACCATTTGAAGGTTTAACCTCTTAAAATACCCCTAATCAAACCGTGGATAATTTTTATTAACTATAATTTGCATTAACAAGCACATCCAAACCCAAGTTATTTTGGTTGTTAAACTCCCGAGGAAACAGGGTTTATATAGATTTGGGGAGCGTTTTGGATTTCTACAATGAAAAAAATCTGCAAGGAGAATGAAAGATGACGGACAGTGGCTACCGGCTGGTAACGCGCAGTGATTTCGACGGTCTGGTTTCAGCCATGCTGCTCAAGGAACTTGGCCTGATTAGCGACATCAAGTTTGTCCATCCCAAGGACATGCAGGACGGCATCATCCTGATCGCGGAAAACGACATCACCACCAATCTGCCCTATACGAAGAATGCTCATCTCGCTTTCGATCATCACCTGAGCGAAACTCTGAGGCTGGAAAGCATTCCTGAAAATTACATCATCGATGCCGATGCCCCGTCGACGGCCCGGGTTATCTATAATCATTACGGCGGCGCGTCCCGGTTCAGCGCGGTGTCGTCGGAGATTATGGCGGCGGTGGACAAAAGCGACACCGCCGATTTTACCCTGGACGACATCCTCAACCCCGGCGGTTGGGTCCTGATCAGTTTCCTCATGGACGCGCGAACCGGATTGGGCCGGTTCCGGGAATTCAGGGTATCCAACTACCAATTCATGATGGGACTGATCGATTGCTGCCGTGACCATACGGCGGAAGAAATCCTGGCCTTGCCCGATTCCGCCGAACGGGTGTCTATCTATCAAGCCCATCAGGAGCCGTTTGTTGAGCAGTTGAAGCGCTGTACCACCATCCGGGGCGGTCTCGGTATCCTTGATCTTCGCTCAGAAGAGACCATATATGCGGGAAACAGGTTCATGATTTACGCCCTGTTTCCGGAAATTACCGTGTCCCTACACGTAATCTGGGGCTTGAACCGCCTGAATACGGTGGTTGCGGCGGGAAAATCCATCCTCAACCGGGCTTCGTCCATTAACCTGGGCGAAATAATGTTGGGCTACGGTGGCGGCGGGCATCGAAATGCTGGGACCTGTCAGATTGAGAATGATGATGCCGAGCGGGTGCTTGGCGAGTTGATCCCGCGCTTGTCTGGAGGAGAGCTTTCCGGTTCAGGGTAGGTGAGGGTGAGGCATAGGATGGTATTTAGACGGATCATGCGAAAAACCCTGATCATCACGCTAGGCATAGCCGCTGGCGTCAGTCTGCTTTCCAGCCTCAGTGGCTGCCAGAACGAAGGCGCGTCGCCCCTGCGCATTGCCGCCGATATCATCCATGGCGACGAATATGCGCTGTCCCAGGACAGTATGGCCGAATTGAAACGTTTCAACGCCGTTTACCATAAATACGCCATTCCCGTCAGCGACAGTCGTCAACTCAAGCATTTTTCCGATTCGTTCAAGCGCGTTCGTATCCGCTACGTGCGTCCCGTTTCCGACCGCGACCTGATTGATGCCGCCATCAAGGGGGTGACGGAACTCAACCCCAAGCTCAAATCGGTGCCGCCGGCGGAATTGGTGGAATCTGCACTGGATGCCATGCTGACGTCATTGGATGCCCATTCCAGCTATCTCAATCCCCAGGAACTTCGAGAAACCAACGTCGTCACCAAGGGCGAATTCGGCGGGCTGGGCATCGAAGTCAGTATGGAAAACGGATTGGTCAAGGTGATCTCGCCCATTGCCGATACGCCGGCCGACCGCGCCGGGATTAAACCCGGCGACCTGATCACCCACACCGATGGCGCCCCGGTACAAGGCAAAACCCTGAAGCAGGCGGTCCGTATCATGCGCGGCCAACCGGGACAGGCCATTGTCCTCACCATTAAGCGCGGCGAAATGAAGCCTTTTGACGTCAAGGTCGTCCGCGCCGTGATCAAGGTCCGCTCCGTACGTTGGCGCACGGAAGGAGATTTCGGCTACGTGCAGATAGCCAGCTTTACGGAGAAAGTCGAAACCGGAATCGAAACCGCCATGGCCGATATCCATAAGAAGCTCGGAGTCCGGTTGAAGGGTATCGTCCTTGATCTGCGTAACAATCCGGGCGGCCTGCTCGATCAGGCGCTGGCGTTAAGCGATGCTTTTCTTGAAGGTGGGCGCATCGTTTCCGTGCGTGGACGGAATGCCGAAAATGAGCGTGTGTTCGACGCCTACGAAGGCGATCTCGCGGGCGGCCTACCCATTGTGGTGCTGATCAACGGAGGGTCTGCGTCGGCGTCTGAAATCGTCGCCAGCGCCCTCAAGGATCACAAGCGTGCTATCGTTTTGGGGGCCCGCTCCTACGGCAAGGGGTCTGTGCAGACGATCTCGCCGTTGCCCATCGAAGGCGCGCTACGCCTGACGACGCAATTATATTATGTCCCTTCGGGGCGTTCAATTCAGGCCCACGGGGTGACCCCCGATATCCGCTTGGTTTCGGCGAACCAAAAACCAGAACCTTTCCCGCGTGAAGCCGACGCTCCCGGTGCCCTGCCAGCGGTGAACGGCGAAGACGTAGGCCCCCGTGCATCGGTCACGGAAGAAAACTGCCCAGCGATCGGCGAGGGCGACAAGGCCGACCGTCAACTAGGCTGCGCCTTGATGCTGCTTAAGTCCGGCTCGACGGAAAAATTCCTAGCCAGTGTCGGCTCGCGCCTGAACATGTAATTAGGATTTTGAACCACAGAGATTGTGAGGCGCAGGGAAGGGGTATTCTTATTCTGCTCTTCGTCTCTGTGCTCTGTGGTTTTCCTTATTACTTAGAAATTCACCTGATCGCCGCCCTTGAGATCGAGCATTTCGCGGGCTTCGTCGGCGGTTGCGGGTTGTAGGCCTAACTCGCCCAAAATACGCACTGCCTTGGCGACCAGTTCAGCGTTGTTTTTGGCGAGGACGCCCTTTTCCAGCCACAGGTTATCTTCCAGTCCGACCCGGATATTACCGCCGAGAATGGCGGCTTGTGTCGTCATGGGGAATTGGGCGCGGCCGGCGGCCAGTACCGACCAGACGTATTGATTGCCGAACAGCCGGTCGGCAGTTTGTTTCATGAAGGCAAGATTCTCCGGATCAGCGCCAATGCCGCCGAGAATGCCGAAGATGGACTGGATGAATAGCGGCGGCTTGACCAGCCCCCGGTTGAGGAAATGGGCGAGGTTATATAGGTGGCCGATATCGTAACACTCGAATTCAAACCGGGTTCCATGTTCACCCATGGTCGCAAGTATGTTTTCTATATCCTTGAATGTGTTGCGGAAAATAAAATCATCAGTGGACAGGATATAATCCTGCTCCCATTCGTATTTCCATTCACGCTCCTTGGCCGCCATGGGATAAATGCCGAAATTCATGGATCCCATGTTGAGCGAACACATTTCCGGCTGGGCGGAAGTCGCCGCCTGGAGGCGTTGTTCAACGGTCATGTTGAGGCCGCCGCCGGTGGTGATGTTGAGTACGGCATTGCAGCCCTGCTTGATGCGGGGCAGGAAATTCATAAACACGTCGGGGGCGCCGGTAGGTTTGCCGTCGTCCGGTTCGCGGGCATGCAGGTGCAGGATGGCTGCGCCCGCCTCGGCTGCGCCCACCGCCTGTTGGGCGATTTCATCGGCGGTGACGGGCAAATACTCGGACAGTGACGGGGTGT
This sequence comes from Rhodospirillales bacterium, assembly GCA_029879665.1. Classification (GTDB taxonomy): domain Bacteria; phylum Pseudomonadota; class Alphaproteobacteria; order Rhodospirillales; family JAOUPW01; genus JAOUPW01. Next base: position 6,631 of record JAOUPW010000066.1, read on the forward strand.
GGATAGATCCGGTCACGGCGCAGGAAATGATGACCTTATCGGAGCCGTTGGTGGCCATGGATGCCTCCCTTGTTGTATCGGTTGTCCCTGATTTAAAGGAAGTATCGGGTAAAGAAGGGGCGGCGGCAAGGGGCAGGTGACAGGGGGCGGCTAAAAATTCAGCCCCGATTGTCCGCACATAGGCCATGCCCGGACAGGCTTCATGGCAAGGCGTGAATTTATGACTTGTTCCATTAACCTATTTATGGGGTCGTGATTGAAGCGGCAATCGGCATTACGGATAAATGGGGATAAGGTAGGGTTTAACAGTCAGCAATTTCGTATTTTTGCGTTAATGCAGCAAGGGTGTTCCAGCATGAGTCTGAGCATCGCCGGTGACTGCACCCACTGGACCGACCGGTAATTTTCGCGATCGATGATATAGCGGCACTCGTGTGGCCCAAGTGCAGGAGTTCTTTCGCCTTAAGTATTTCCTTGTGGCAATGTCCACGCAAATTGAATGAAAGCGTATTGATCGCCAGCGTCAGATAACCACGTTTAATAAATTTCTGAGCGCGGGAAAAACGTTCTCTTTGATGGGGGAGCCAAATAATCTCATTCCGAGACTGCTCGCGTCGGTCTTTGAAAGTTTTTCGATAAACGCGCACTTGGATATTTCCTCTTATTCCCAAGATTTAAACAAAATATAAGAATTTAATAATTAAGGACCGTAACAGGGCTTCGGCACAGCCACATCCCCCAAATGGGGTATGCTGAAGAATATATTCACTTGAATGTACTTAGAATTATTCGCAGTCAAAGTATACCAACGGCGAGAGAACCCCGGTTATAAAACGAAGATTCCGAGCGGACTATTGATCCGAAGCGGAAATGGGGGCAAGCCCAAACAAGGAAAATCTTAAAATTTACCCGGGCTGTTTTAAAGCATGTAGGAGAGATGTGACCGGCGCGAACGTATCAGTGATTACTTCCGATGCTTCGAAGCAAAACGTAAATACTTTTACGAATTTCAGGATCGGAAATTGTGTAATAGGCCCTTAAAAGTTTGACGGATTCATTGCTGGCAAAGTTCTGTTCCGATTCAGAGGGGCTGGACTGCACTATGTTTTCTTTCAGTCCTTCAAAAAAATAAGAAACAGGAACATCAAGAATGCAACTGATATGATATAGGCGGCTGGCGCCAATTCGGTTGGTTCCGCGTTCATATTTTTGAACTTGCTGGAAGGTGATGCCTAATTCTTCAGCAAGTGTTCCCTGGGTGAGCCCTAAAAATATACGCCTTATTTTAAGTTGATTTCCAACATGGACATCAACCGGGCGAGGTTTTCCATGCTGTCGTTCATTCCCGGGGAATTCA
>JAOUPW010000067.1 GCA_029879665.1 Rhodospirillales bacterium
ATCCGATACGGTTTAAAGCGGAACGACGGCGGTTTCCGGCGGGCCCTGATGCAGCGTGATCAAGCCCACTTCGCCTTGCGTGCCGAGGCGCGAGGGCACCAGTGAGGCGCCGATTCCCCGGTTGGTGTAGCCGACCATTTCGCCGTGCCGCCACAGCCCGCGCGCGAGCCGGCGGTTCTTCCGTTTCAGGCCGGTTACCATCGGCCCCCGGCCGGGCAGGTTGAAAACGCCGCCGTGGGTATGGCCGCACAGGTAGAGCCGGTGGCGTATGGACGCCTGTTCCACGATTTCCGGCGAATGAACCAGGGCGATGGCGAAGCCGTCCGGGGTCGCGGCCAGCGCCCGGGCGGCATCGTCGGTGTGGTACATATGCACATCGTCCAGGCCGGTGAGGTGAATGCACTCGCCGTCGCGCGCCAACGTCATGGATTCGTTGATCAGCATGCGGATGCCGAGTTCTTCCATGGGTTCGACCATGGCCGCCGAGTCGTGGTTGCCGAGAATGCCGATCACGCCGTCGGCGACCTTAAGGCTCGATATTACCCGGCCCAGCCGTTCGATCACCGGGCCGGTCGGCGCATGAATGTTATCGCGGATGTCGCCGGTGAGCACGCAAAGGTCGGCTTTCAGGTCCGACACCAGGCCGGCGGTCAGCGCCGCCGTGCTTTCGATGTTGTCCAGATGCAGATCGGTCAGGTGCAGAATGCGGTAGCCGTCAAACGCCGGCGGCAGGTCGGGAAAGGAAAATCGCAATTCGGTGAGGCCGAGATCGAGGGCGTCTTCAAACCGTCGGCGAACCTTTTCCGCCCGGTTGATCAGCCGTTTCGCCGCCGCCGCCGTGCCGTGAACCCGGCGGCGCATGTTGGAGCGCCATACATGGCGGTGGGGAAAGGCTTCCCTTTCTTCGCGCTGGACCCGCCATGCATATCTGTTGTTGGCGGGATCGTCGGATAAACGGATCAAATCATCGGGCATTCGGGGATATTTCCTTGACGGTTCGGACCGGGCATTCGCCCGGCCGGGTCCGGCCAATCGGCAGCTAAGTTCATTCGTCCTGATCCCCGGCATATGGTTCTTAATCCCTAAGAACTCAAGGGGGGAAATGGTGCCGCCTGGGTGACTTGAACACCCGACCCCCGCATTACGAATGCGATGCTCTACCAACTGAGCTAAGGCGGCGAGAGGAACTGACGCACTTCATACGTCTTAGCGGGGGTATCCGTCAACAAACCGCGCGCCCGCCGGCGGCGCCCGCGGCGTCCGGAACTTCCGCCGAACGGAAACTATCCAGCATTTCAGTAGCTTTCACATCCCGGCCGCAATATGATTTTATGAGAATACGGATATATTTTTATCAATGATTACCCAGGTCACCCTTCCCTATTGGCGCGACTTTCCGGCCCTGACCCAGGGGCCGGCCGGCACCGACCTTCGCCTTGCCCAGCCCTGGCGCCAGGACCACGAGGCGGCGGTTTGGTTTTCCCGTGGCGCCTGGGCGCTGGCGGCGGTGGTGTTGTGGTGGCGGATCCGCCACAAGGAAGATAACCCGGGCCTGTGGCTGCCCGATTATTTCTGCAACGGATCGACTGCGCCGATCCGGGATTTGGGCGTCAAACCCCGCTTTTATCCCGTCGGTGAAGACCTTCGGCCGCGCTGGGACGTATGCCGCGAGATGGCGGCGGAAGGACCGCCGGACTTGTTCGTGCTCGCTCATTATTTCGGGCAACCCGGAGATCTCGCCGGAGCCGCGGATTTCCGCCGGGAAACGGGCGCATTCCTGATCGAGGACGCCGCCCATGTCCTGGGGCCCGCCACCGGGATCGGCACCGGCGGTGATTTCATTTTCTACTGTCCCCATAAAAACTTTGCCGTTCCCGACGGCGCCGTGTTGTTGAAACGCGATCCGGAAGGGGAAGACGAGTTGCAGGCCGCCGCCACCAAACTGGGCGAAGATTACCCGGGCGTCTGGCCCTGGACCCTGAAACGGATCATACAGAAAGTCGTGCCGGGAACGGCGCTCCGGCGGTTGACGTCATTTAGGCACAAGCCGGGCTTTCACGATGATCCGCCCTATGAATCCCTGCCCTGGACGCCGCGCTTCAGCCCCGAGGCCCGTCGCATGATGTCCCGGGTTCCCGACCTGATGGCCGGCGCTTCGGTGCAACGCCGGATCAACGCCCGCGCGCTGGCCGAAGCCCTGAAGGGGTGGACCGGATGCCGTCCGTTTTATACCGAGGAACCGGCGGCGGCACCCTACCGGTTTATCCTCAAATGCGATGACGCGACGACCGCGGCGGCGCGTTTCAGCGCCCTTCAGGCGCGGGGATGCCCGGTCGAAAGCTGGCCGGACCTGGCGCCCGAGGTCAAGAACAACCCCGACCGTCATGCCGCGGCGATCCAATTGCGCCAAACCCTTCTCTTCCTGCCTGTCCATCAAGGCCTGACCGAAGACGAGCTGCGCGCCGGGTACGGCTAATATTCCAAAGAGTCCAGCCGCGCGCGTGCGTCCGCGTAGCGACGGTCCAGGGCGCCTTCCAGCACCAGCTTGCGGTAACTTTCCGGCGCCGCCAGATCGATCATGTCGGCGCGGACGGCGAACGGGCCGGTGTTCGCATCGTTGAGGCCGCGCACGCCGCTGCGGCAATAGCGGTACTTGGCGGAGATGAGTTTCAGGGCTTCCGCCGAGATGCCGCCGATATCGCCGAAGGCATACGCATACCAATCCACCGGACCGCCGAGGCAGGCTTCGATGCGTTCACCGGCGACGGCGATTTCCCGTTCAAGGTCGGCGCCGCCGAGTTTCGTGAGGCGGCGGTGGGTCAGGCCGTGGGCGCCGATGATGTGACCCGAGGATTTCAGCCGCGCCGCATCGTCCCAGCTCATGAGGCGGAGATGGGGAGCGAGCGCTTTTGCCTTGATACGGCCGTCGAAAATATTGGCGGCGATGGCGGCGCGCTGGTTTTCGCCGCTTAGGTCCATGAGCCCCGAATTGACGAAGAACAGGGCCTTCGCCCCCAGCCGGTCGAGACAGCCGGAGACCGCTTCGCCATTGGAATGAAAGCCGTCATCGAAAGAAAGCAGGCACGGGGTGCGCCCATCAAATCCCTCCGGCGGCGCGCCCGCCAGCCAGGCCGCCGCCTGATCCGGGGTGATCAGGCCGTGGGCGTTCTTGACATACGCAAGAAAGAATTCAAACGCCGTCAAATTTTCGGCCGGCACGTCATGAAACAACAGGATACGGAACCCGTGCGCCTTTGGTGCGAAAATACGGGTCGCCCGATGGGCGAGCAGCCAAGGTGCGGAAAGATGATATCTGAGCATGCCGTCTTCCTATCTACCCTGAACCGCCCTGGCCACCCGCCAGCGGACCAAGCGCCCGACCAGGCCGCCGCCCAGCGCCTCCACTTCCGGTGCCAATCGATACGGCGTTCCGCCCAGGCCCGCCTTGAAGCGGAAAATGCCGGGCGGTGTCAACACCTCATCCATGCCGCCGAGATCAAAACGGCGACAGCCTTGCGCCTTCATGGTTTCCACTGCCCGCCACAGCAAAAGCTGACCGGCGCTCAACGGACGACCGGCACCGCTGACGTTACCCGCGAGATATTCGCAAGTCCCGCCATAGCGCACCATGAGGACGCCGCCGAGCAGATCGCCATCCCGAAACGCGAGAAACGTTTCCATGGGAACGCCGCCGGGCCGCAATTCCCGCAAGACCCTAAGAAGCTCCGGCGCGACCATCGCCGCCGCGCCGATTTCTTCCGTCATGCGGACGTGGCTTTCAAGAAACCTTGCGAACAGGTCGTCGCCGGTGCCGTTGCGAATTTCGATCCCGGACCGTTCCGCTTTTTTGAGGCCGTTGCGCCATTTCTTGTTCAGGTTGGCGCGCAACCTGTCCAACGGTTGATGGAGATCCACCCCCGCCGACGCCCAGCCGGGCGTATCGGTCACGGCGAGTCCGGCGGCGGCGACATCAAAAGCCTCCGCCGGCACCGGCGGCGCCAGGCGCAGGTACAACCCGCGCCCGCGCGCGTAATGATCGCCCAACGCCGCCATCATGTCCGCCAAGCGATCGCCGTCCTTGCCGGACAATGCCAGCGGCCCACGGTTGATCCAGGCAAGACCGCCCAGATCCAGGGGCAGCATTCGGATCAACACCTGCGCCGCGCCGATGACGTTTCCATCATCGGCGGCGGGAGCCGCGCCGTCGTCGGTGAACAGGCCCCGTTCCACCCGCCAGGGACCGGTCCGGGCCTTGGCCTCGGCGTATTCCCAGCATTGCATGAGATTCAAGCCCGGCGCGTCGGCCACCCGCCGCGCCCAGTGCGGGGCGGTAAATTCCTGCCGGAAAAACCGGATCGTTTTTGCAGTCATCAAGAAACCTTTCCGGCGTCAGTCAGCCGCCGGGTTCGTCCATGGCAGGAAGGGCGGTTAGGGTCTCGTTCCCGAAAGAAGACAGCGCCTGGACGTGGGGCGGGCGTCCCCAGGCAAAGGCATCGAATTCATGGCAGTTGCCGCAATAAACGGTCCAGTCCGTTGCCACATTGCCGCACTGGCGGCAGACCCAGGCCGGATCGGGTTCCATCTGCGCCGCCCGTGCCATCCAGGCATGAGCCTGCTGCAGATCGCCCCGTTCGCTTTCCTCGATTTTAGCCATCAACAGGCAGACGCGCCTGGACGTCCCAGTGGTGGCGATCGGTTCCAGATGCTTGCGGGCCTCGCCCCACAGCTTTGCTTCCAGGGCGGCGCCGGCGACGACGATGCGGCTTTCGTCATGTTGGGGATTGTGCTTGGCCAGCCGGCTTGCCGCCTTGACCCGGTCCAGAGGCGCCTTCGCGTCCCGGGCCGCATAGTAGGGTTCGACCAGATCCGGATGAGGGGCCGCGGTCCAGGCGGTTTCAAGAACCCGGGCCGCCTTGCCCAATTTACCGGCGCCGGTCAGCAGCCGGGCCAGCCTTACCGACGCCGGCGCCAGGGTAACGTCCAACTTGTGTGCCATGCGGGCATGTTTAAGCGCAGCGTCGGTATCGTTCAGTCCGGCGGCTTCGATGCCGCGCTGGTGTTCGAGTACGGCGCGGCGCCGGCGGCCGTCTTCGGCCGTCATCCGGCCTCTTCTGACCGCGACGCCGAGGGTTTCCTCGGCCCCCCCCCACAGCCCGGCCTGGGTTTGCAGGGAGAACAGGTTTTCCGCAACCCAGTCGCTTTTCGGGCGAAGACGAAACGCCCGTTCGGCAAGGCCCCGCGCGGCGTCCTTGTCGCCGCGCTTCAAGGCCTGAACAAGCAGCCCGCGGACCCCGAGGAATTCCGTTTCCGGCCGGTCCAGCATTTTGTGAAAATGCACCGAAGCCGCCGCTTCATCGCCGTTCAATTGCGCCGCCTGCGCCGACAGCAACATGGTCAGGGCCGGGTCTTCCAGCAGAACATCGGCGCGTTTCGCCTGACGGGTGGCGCCGTCGACGTCGCCGGCGGCAACCGCGACCATGCCGCGGGTGAGCGCCAGATAGCCCTGATGTCGGCGGCGTTCATGACGAATCCGGGACAGGGTTTCCGGCGCCCGGCGGATGAAACTTATCAGCTGTAGAATGATCGCGATGATTACCGCGGCAAGGGCGACCAGCACCACCAGCAGAGACGCCGACGTGTCCAGCCGCCAGCCCCGCCATTCCAGCGTGACGGTGCCCGGCTGGTCGGCCAGCCAGACGGCAATGAAGGCGAGAACCGCAAGGATCGCCAAATACCAAAGGGCGCGAAACATACCGCTTACTCTTTAACCGATTCCGGCTTGGACTGATTTGGTGGGGACTGATTAGATGGAGACTGGTTCGGCCTGGGTTTATCTACGGACGCAAGCAGGGATATGGCATGGCTGTGCAACGCCGACAGGGCGCGGACGACCTGGAGGCGGGGACGGGAATCCCGGAGCCATTCTTCGGCGGCATCGGCGGGAAGGCCGCTGAGACGGCCCAGTTCGGCCACCGCCTTCTCAAGGTCTTCTTTTTCCAGGGCCTGTTCGGCGGCAAGAAGAATCGTATCAACGTCGACTTCCTTGCCCGATCCCGAAACCCGGCGCACGGTAACCATCGAGGAAAGCCGGTTCACGGTATTTTCCAGCCAGCCGTCTCCTTCCACCAGACCGCTGGCGCGGGCAATGCGAAGGGCCGTGCGGCGAAATTTCTGCCGAAGCTCGGCGACCGTCGTCACGCCGGTATTGGCATAGGGTTCCAGATCTTTGATGGCCGCAAGAACGTCCTTCTTGCCGCCGGCGACCGCCTTTAACGAGGCCAGATCCTTGGCATAAGGGGCGTTGGTGCGAAGGGTTTCGCGCAGCTGGCCGACGGCAAGAACCGTGGCCGGCGCGGTGAGCGCCCACTTGACGTCAATGCGTTCAAGGCCCTTCAGTCGTTTGTTGATCGCATTCATCTGATCGGAAATGTCCGCCACCGCCTTGGAAAGCGGCGCGCCATCGACGGTAGCCGCTTCCACCTTGGCTGCATCCGTTTCAAGTTTCGAAATCCGGGTGCGCAAGGTTTCAATAACATCGCCGTCCTTGCTCAGGGATTGCAGACGCTCGCTCAGGCGCCGGATGGATTCCTCGCTGGTGATGGCATCGGTCAGCGGGGTCGTTGCCTCGACGATCTTGCGGACACTGTCGAGGGAGGCTTCGAGCTCACGCACCTGGTTCATAAGGGAATCCAACTGGCCGCCGGCCTTGTTCCGATCCCGTTCCAGATCTTGCAGGGCGCCTCCCAGTTCGGTCCGGACTTTTGCTTCTTCCTCCAGCACCTTCACCCGGTTGGCCAGCGACTGATAGGAATTCCCGCCGCCGGACAAATAAGCCGTTACTTTGGGCATCCATAACGGCGACGTCGCCCCGACCCCGGCCAAGGCGACGATAAACAGTCCTCCCGTCCACAGGAAAAGGGTCAGGTGGCGGCCTTTTTTGGAGACGGGCCGCGCCGGCGGCGGCGGTTCCGCCTGATCCGAATTCGTGCCGCTCACTTTGGGAAGGTCTTCTTCGCCGGTCATGTCGGGTTTCTCTCGGGCTTGGTGGAGTTTCCCCGGAAATACAGGGATATTGCGCCGATTTCAAGGCGGCGCGGGTTCAAGAATAACAGGTTTGCCCCTTAGGGAGGAAAACAAATTAAGGTGGCGAAAACATCGGTCCGGCGCAGGCCCAAACCAGATCCTGGTTAAACCTTGGCCTGAGACGCCACGGCGGCGAGCAGCGCGGCCTGGTCCGGCCGTTCGGCGATGACCACACGCGCCCAGCGGAGCGCCTCTGCTTCCCGGCCAACGGCGGAACTCAAACAAAAGGCGCTTAAGGCGCCGATGGCGGTTTCCAGCGAGGCCGCCCGGACCAGATCGACAAAAGCCGCCGCCGTGCGCGGGGAATAGAACAGGACCCCGTCCACCGTTCCGTCGCGCATCGCCGCCGCCGCCGCCGCCGACAGCGCCCGCGCCGGTCGGGCGTCATAAAGAACGGCGCGGCGAACCTGGAATCCCGCGTCCGCCAACATGCCGGCGAGATCGCCGGCAACTTTACTGCCGGCAATATGTATCAACGCCCCGGCGGCCGGATTGAGGCGGTCCCGGACCAGGGCGGCCAGAGCCTGGACGTCGCCGGTGGCGCTGGCCACAATTTCGAATCCGGCATCGGCGGCGGCGCGGGCGGTCGCGTCGCCCACCGCATAAACGGGAAGGTCGCGCCGGCGGCTTAAATGCGCAAAGGCGCGGACGCCGTTGGCGCTGGTCGCGAGCAGGGCCTGCGCGCCGGACAGGTCCGGCTTGGAGCCTTCGTTGAAAGTGACGGTGAGCAGGGGTTCGATCAGGCTTTCCACCCCCAGGGATTCAAGTTCGGCGGCCAGGGCCCGGGAATCTTCGCTTGGCCGGGTCAGGATCAGGCGCACGGCGTCAGCTTCCCGACGGAGGATCGAGGAACCC
>JAOUPW010000068.1 GCA_029879665.1 Rhodospirillales bacterium
TCCGCGCCGCTATCGTGAACGCCGTGCGGGGTGCTGTCAATTTCCTTCAGCCATTCGACGATGGGCCGGGTTCGGTTGGTCCAGATGGATTTGGGGAGAAGCACAATGGTTTTTTTGCCGTTTTGCTGATCCATATTCGATCCCTCGACGACGGTGCCAGGAGAAGGACAACCGCCTGCTATCTTGTTTAAACCTTCACATAAGCCCCTGAAACAGAGACATCATGTTCGGGAGATTAGATGCCTCCTTTAAATAATAACCATTGTTATCAGATGGTTATCATCTCCGGAGCTGAAATTTCGCGGAGTATGCCATATCCCTGCGGCATCTGAAAAGGCCCTTTCAGCCCGATTGAAGGACCCGGCCACACGCGATACAACCATGCGCTCGGAACTTCAACCGCAAGGACCCCCGCCCCATGTTGGCCCAGATTTTTTCCATCATCGCGCCGGTGTTCCTGTGCGCCGGCATCGGTTTCGTCTGGTCCAAAAAAGGCATGCCCTACGAAACCAATTTCGTCACCCGCCTGGTCACCATCATCGGATTTCCCTGCCTGATCTTCGTTGCCCTGATCAAGGCGGACATCAACTTCGAGACTCTCGGTACCATGGGGGTCGCTTCTCTAGCAACGGTGGTTGTCTTTGCCGTCATCACCATCCCCTTGTTCAGGTTGTTCAAAATCGAACAGCGCGACTTTCTCCCCTCCATGCTGTTCGCCAATACCGGGAACATGGGATTGCCGTTGTGCCTGTTCGCCTTTGGCGAACCGGGCCTGGCGTTAGGAATAGCTTATTTTACAATCAACATCCTGCTGGTGTTTATTCTCAGCCCGGCGATCGCGACCGGACGGGCAAACGTGATCGAAGTCCTGAAGATGCCCTTGGTGTGGGCGGTACCGGCGGCCCTGGTCATTAAGTACTTGGGCCAGGAGGTTCCGGTATGGCTGTTCCGGACTCTTGATCTGATCGGCGGCTTTACCATCCCCTTGATGCTGATTACGCTCGGCGTATCGTTGGCCAGCCTGCACATCAAGAGTCTGCCGCGAAGCATCTGGCTGTCCGTGCTTCGACTGGGGATGGGATTTGCCGTCGGTTGGGGAACGGCGGAAGCATTCGGATATGAAGGCGTGGCCCGGGGCGTGCTGATTATCGAATGCACCATGCCCATCGCCGTATTCAATTATCTATTTGCTCAGATGTACGGCAACAAACCTGAAGAAGTTGCCGGAACCGTGTTGGTCTCGACCACGCTGTCGTTTCTGACCCTGCCGGGGCTGCTGTGGTTCGTGATTTAATCCGTCAACGAGCCGAAAAGACTTTTTGCAAAATGTCAGTGGAGCGCTTGGCCGGATTGTTGCGGATGGCGGCTTCTTCCTTAGCCACGTAATGGAATATCCCGCCCAACGCCTTTTCGATTACATAGCGGGTGAGGTTCGCCTTGACATCGGGCACGAACGGCAGGGACTTATATTCCGCCATCACATCATCGTACGCGCGAACGGCGCCGACCTGGGACATCGCGTTCGCGACAATGGGCTGCATGGCATCTGTCAGAGGTGACGTCATGTTGCCTTGGAAATAGCGAGTTGCCGCATCGTCGGGGCCGTTGTAGATCGCGCGGGCGTCCTCCAAGGTCATGGCGCGGATCGCCTTCCAGAAAATATCCTTGGCCAGAGGCGTTGCCGTTTCCGCCGCGCGGTTGAGCTTCAGTTCCAGATCATCCAGCATGCCGGACATGCCCGCCATCTTCATTGCCGACTGTACCGGCTTAAGTGAATCCGGCAGGGGGATATGGATGGCCGGATCACTGTTGAAACCGTCGGCACGGCCCAACTGACGTACCACCGTTTCGGTACCGACGATAAGAGCGTCGGTTAGGCCGGCAATAATATCGGCGTTGCTGAGCAGCGACGAAGGGCTGTTAGAAGAATCTCCTGACGAACCAAGGTTGCCGAGCGTTTCCTGGCCCTTTTTGAGCCAGTCAGTTTGCGCCTGCACACCCCTTACTCCCGAAAGGATGAACAGCAGGGAAAGAACGGTTAATACGGCGAAAAAGGATTTCAAGGTCATGGCGCATTTCTCTTGGCTTGCTGTATTTTTTAACAACATTTCAGGAACACGGCTACATTTCCCATGTGGGGATAGAATCCTGGGACCGCAACAAAAAAAGGGCGGTCGAATGTCAAATCTGAAAAACTGTAGAAAGGGCGGGACGTTAGCCCTTGCTTCCGCTTTGAGCCTGAATCTTGGCCCAGGTATCGCGCAGGCCGACGGCGCGGTTGAAAACCGGCTTACCGGGTGCCGAGTCGGGATCAAGACAGAAATAGCCCTGCCGTTCAAACTGTACCGTCTCTCCCTGGGGATGCTCCGCCAGACTGGGCTCAATACGACAATTCTTCAGAACCGTAAGGGAATCCGGATTGAGGTCGTCGAGAAAATCGCTGTCCGCCCCGGGATTGAGTGCGGTAAACAAGTGGTCATAGAGCCTGACCTCGACCGGTAACGAATCCGCCGCAGAAACCCAGTGTAACGTTCCTTTCACTTTCCTCCCGTCGGGCGCATTTCCGCCCCGGGTTTCGGGATCATAGGTGCAGCGCAGTTCAACCACTTGACCGGCATCATCCTTGATCACATCGGTACAGGTGATGAAATACGCGTAGCGCAGACGAACTTCGCGACCTGGGCCTAATCTGAAAAATTTCTTCGGCGGGTCTTCCATGAAGTCCTCGCGCTCGATGTAAAGCTCCCTGGAAAAAGGAACACGGCGCGTTCCCGCGCTTTCGTCTTCCGGATTGTTAATGGCCTCAAGGTCTTCCCTTCCGCCCTCGGGATAGTTTTCGATCACCACCTTCAGGGGGGTCAACACCGCCATCCGGCGCTGGGCGGTCTTGTTGAGTAGTTCGCGGGTGCAATGTTCCAGCAACGCGACCTCGACGGTCCCTTCAGTTTTGGTGATGGCGACGCGGCTGGCAAAATCCCGGATCGCAGCAGGCGGAATGCCCCGCCGGCGAAGGCCGCTCAGGGTCGGCATACGGGGATCGTCCCAACCCCGGACATGGCCGTCGATAACAAGCTGCATCAGACGGCGCTTCGACAGTACCGTGTGCGTAAGACTGAGGCGGGAAAATTCGATTTGCCGCGGCCTGGACGGCACCGGCAGGTTTTCGATCAGCCAATCATAAAGGGGCCGATGATCCGCGAATTCGAGGGTGCAAATGGAATGAGTGATGTGTTCTATGGCATCAGACTGACCGTGGGCGAAATCATAAGTAGGATAGATGTTCCAGGCATCGCCCGTGCGCGGATGGGCGGCGTGAAGAATGCGGTACAGCACCGGATCGCGCAGGTTGATGTTGCCGCTGGCCATATCGATTTTGGCGCGCAGCACCCGGGCGCCATCGGGAAAATCGCCGGCACGCATACGGCGGAACAGGTCCAGATTTTCGTCTTGGGAACGGTCGCGAAAGGGGCTGTTCCGGCCCGCTTCGGTCAGAGTGCCACGGTAAGCGCGGATATCGTCGGCACTCAGATCGTCGACATAGGCCTTGCCTTTGCCGATCAAGACTTCTGCCCAGTCATAGAGCTGTTCAAAATTATCCGAGGCGTAATAAAGATGATCGCCCCAATCGAAACCGAGCCAGCGCACGTCTTCCATGATGGATTCGATATATTCCATCTCTTCCTTGACCGGATTGGTATCGTCAAAACGAAGATGGCAGCGCCCATCGAATTCCTCTGCAATGCCGAAATTTAGGCAAATGGACTTAGCGTGCCCAAGGTGAAGGTAGCCGTTAGGTTCCGGCGGGAACCGGGTGACGACGGATTCGACACGGCCCGCGCCCAAATCCTCACGGATGGCCTCTCGGATAAAATCCCGGAGGGTGTCGTCGTCAGGGCCGTTGGTTTCGTTCATAGCGGTCTTTCTCATAATATTTAAGTCTTACTTGGCGGAATCTGCTCCTATCTGTCGGATCAGAGCACTTCCGTCAAGCGATGAATACTAAAACTATAGGGTCGCGGCCTTGCGAATAACATCAAGAGTCCGATCCGCCGTCGATTGCCAGGAAAACTCCCTTGCTCGGACCAATGCTTTTTCACTCAATTGTTTACGTTTATCGGCATCTCCCAACAAGTCGCCGATCACCGCAGCCATGTGACCAGAATCATAAGGCGAAAAATAAACCCCGGCATCGCCGACGATTTCAGGCATGGCGGCGGTATTCGATGTGGCGATAGGGGCCCCACTGGCCATGGCCTCGACCAATGGATTACCGAAGGTCTCCACGGTGGAAGGAAAAACAAAAACCGCGCAACGCCGGTAAAGGGAAACCAATTCATCGGATGAAACGGAATCCAGGAATTTTACATTGTTTGAAAGCCCAAGATCTACAACAAGCCGTTGAACGGAATCAAAATAATCCACATCGATAGTCTTTCCGGCGACCTTCAGCAGGATGTCAGGGTGATGTTCCCGGAGAAGTGCTACCGCCTCAACAAGAGTTTTCAGATTTTTCTGCACATAGATATCAGATACCGCCAAGAGAAAAGACTCCCGCGTCTCTCTGCCTTGCGAAAATTTCTTGCTTACCCCGTGAGGAACAATAGAAATTTTCGAACGGAAAAAACCAGTTAAGTTTGCTCCCAACATTACCGTTGCAGCCATTGACACCGCTATCACCTGGCTCGCGCGCAAAACGGATATCAGCGTTCCCAGGTAAAGTAGAATCCAGTATGCAATTTTTATTGGGCGCCGCTCGACTAACGCAACGCCCAGGGCATTGCGAAGAAGAATGACGCTTGGCGGCCCGAAGAAAGGGCCGTAGTTGGCGGGAGAAAAGATCACCTTGGCGCCAATCCTGTGCGCAAGCGCGGGGACGCTGATCTGCTCATGGATCAGATTTCGCCAAAAACCAAGACGATGAGTAAGGAAATGTTGTGTGCCGTTTTCCAGTTCATTAGGCAAAAGATCCCGCTGATCGTCATGTACACAGATATGAACGTCGAAACCTTTATCTTTTGCCATTAATGGCAAAACATTGCGGAGGTATGTAACACCCCCCCCGCTTTTCGAATGAAGAGCATTGAAAAGAATTCGGATCGGACGGGACACTGCCCCATCCATCGCAAGAATTCTTTTCATTCCCTCCAGAATCGCGCTCAGATGATGGTCCCAAGTATAACGATCGCGTGCCCGGCTTAGACCGTTTTTTCCTGCCTTGCTGCCCCATTCGGGATGTTCAGCGAGAAATCGAATCGCCTTGATCAGATCATCCGCGTCTCCGGGACGGACAAGAACCCCGCAGGCACCGTGATTTTCCGCCTGATCCGACAATATGGTTTCCGTCGTCGGCGACCCCTCAAGTATGCTGCCGACCTGATTCAGGTTGCTGGCGACTACCGGTTTCCCCGAGGCTAGGTATTCGAACAGTTTGGTCGGCGAGCCAAAGAACGGCGTGCCGTCCGAATTGGCCACATGAGGAGAAACCAAAACGTCAGACGCCGCCATGATGACGGGAATCCTGGATGGCTGCTCCAATCCGGCAACGAAGCTGTAGCCTTGAACATCCGGATTGGAAAGCCGCTCCTCCACCTCCGATCGGCCCGGTCCGTCGCCAACAAAAAGAAACCTTACCTTTTTCTCTTTCATCCAGTCCGGATCATTCAGAGCCATCCTGTTTACCGCTTCGGCAAGAATATCTGCGCCATGCCATTGACCGAAAGTACCGACAAAGGTAACGACATATGCGTCGGAGGGAATTCCATACGATTCCCTTACCGCTGTCATTTCCTCTGACGAAATCCGCGCTGGATCGAACTCATCCACGTTGACGCCGTTAGCATGAACGACGATACGTTCCGGCTCGACCCCACGCTCAACTAATTCGTCTTTTAGAACTTTCGATACGGTTACGATCAGATGAGCATGGTGAAGGCATATATCTTCGGATTTTTTTGCAAGGCGTTCGAAAAGGAGGGGATCTCCCCAGTGCCGCGCCAGCCAGGGTTCGGATCCGTTGTATTCCAGGATCAACGGGAGCCGCCAACGCCTGGAAAGGATAACTCCGGCAATGCTGCCCAGAGAAAGGCGCTGATAGATGGCATCACAATCCGGTTGGGCTCGGTTCGCCATGATATTAACAAGATGCGCGTCAAATATATAATGGTTCAATTCCCTAGGCACGACAAATGCGCCAATTGGGTGAATCGTATCTTCAATCAAACCGGATTCAGGGGAGAGGTTGGAAGGGATCTCAGTTGTGACCAGTCGGACCTTCAATCCCCGGCTCAGCAAAGAGCCGATGACTCCCCTTAAATGTGTCAACGCGCCTCCGGCCCGGGTGCCATGCCAGAGAGTCGTTTTGAGATAAAGTACGGATTTAACCTCATTCTCAGAGATGGTTATTCGGCGTTTCTTGAGCAAACGACCGAACCGGTACCATGCCAGCACCAAATGCACCCAGCCAATTATCCCAGACTTTGCAAGAGAAAGTACAGCATCCACCCCGGACGCATATCCATAGGGACGAATAAAGAAATCCGGATCGACAACAAAGCGCTTATGCACTTGAATAAAAAAGCTCAAGAGTCTCATCAAAGGAAGAAAACTGAAAGCCGCTTGATTGGGTATAACTAAATAGACTGCTTCAGAATGCATGGACCTGAGGTTCGATAAAATATCCAGGTATCCACTTGCCCTGACATTCGAGATGACAACCGTTGAATTATTCCCACCCGTTAATTCCTTTAGGCGCCGGAGATCATCCCGCGTGAGCGGATACCAACTTATGACAATATTGTTGGCTTGGTTATTCGATGACATGGGCGAACCGAGTAGCATAGACTCGTTGGGGATCATAGTCCGGAAACGATTTGTTTTCAGTCACGGTTTCATATTTTCCTGTATGCCCGGGGACAATAACCGCCGCTTCGATAAGGCAGTCAAACTCTGGCAATTATTCAATTGCTTCAAGATCTATTAGCCTCCCTCGGAGGCATGCCCAATGCCCTGAGAATACGCTCCGGCGTAAAGGGCTGAACCGACAGCGCCACCTCAAACGGCGCCAAGGCATCGTTGATGGCATTCATTACTGCCGCCGGCGCTCCCGCCGTGCCTGCCTCGGCGGCGCCCTTGGCACCCAGAGCCGAAGATTTGGTCGGAGTTGAAATCAGGTCAATGTCCATATCCGGCATTTCAACCGCCATGGGCACCAGATACTCCGCCAAGCTCCCGTTCAGCAATTGGCCTTCAGGGGAATAGAGACAGGCCTCCCCCAAGGCGGCCCCCAGCCCCTGTGCCACACCACCCCGGATCTGTTCGCCGACCAGGTCCGGATTGATTGCCGTACCGCAATCATGAACTACCCAGTGTTTTAACAGGCGGAGAAATCCCGTCTCGGTATCCACTTCAAGATAAACGCCCTGAATGCCGTTGGTAACGATACCGTCGAAATCCTTTTGCGCAACGTGACGAGTCGCCACCAGTTCCGGCTGAAAGTTTTTCGGAAATAACTCGGTACGAAAATACACCTTGTGGGCCAGTTCCTTCAGCGACATACGTATGGCTCCGGTGCCGAATTCAACGATTTGTCGATCCCTTATATCCAAGCAACTTGGTTCGTTCTGAAGAAGAAATGCGGCAACCTGAAGGATGTTTTTACGCAAGGCCTGAGCCGCCTGATAAGCCGCTTCGCCGCCGATACCGGCGCCACGCGACCCCCAATTCCCGCCACCGTAGGGCGTGATACCGCTATCGCCCAGGTTGATGGTGACATCCTCCATACCGACGCCCAACACAGACGCCACAATCTGCCCGGCAATGGTCCTGGCTCCCTGCCCGATCTCGGTAACGCTGATTGCGCATGTCACAGATCCTTGAGGAGCCAGCGTCAGTGTACATCCGTCCTGGGAAGCTACCGGCGCATCC
>JAOUPW010000069.1 GCA_029879665.1 Rhodospirillales bacterium
GGGTGGTCGCGTCCCGCGCGCTGTTTGGATCGTGCCTTTACATCCTCAACGACATCCTGCCCGGATACGGCATCGAAACCGTTCTTGTCGACGGCACGGATTTAAACCAATGGCAACAGGCGCTCGGCAAAAAAACCCAGGCCGTGTTTTTGGAATCGCCGTCCAATCCGACCCTTGAAGTTATAGATCTGAAGGCGGTCTGCGATCTCGCCCACAAGGCCGGCGCCCGGGTGGTGATCGACAACGTCTTCGCCACGCCGGTGCTGCAAAAACCCCTCGAACTCGGCGCCGATATCGTCATGTACTCCACCACCAAGCATATCGACGGCCAGGGCCGCAGCCTGGGCGGCGCCATCCTGACCAACGACGAAGACTATGTCGAAAACCTGCTGACGCCCTTTTACCGCCATACCGGCCCGTCCATGAGCCCGTTCAACGCCTGGCTGCTGTTGAAGGGGCTTGAGACCTTGCAGGTGCGCGTCGACCGTCATTGCGAAAACGCCCTTGCCGTCGCCAGGTATCTGGAAGGGCGCAAGGGCGTCGGCCGTGTGCTGTATCCGGAATTGCCCAGCCATCCCCAGCATGCCCTGGCCATGGCGCAAATGTCGGGCAAGGGCAGCACCATCGTCGCCTTCGAGATCGAAGGCGGCAAGGCGGGCGCCTTCAAGGCACTGAACGGCCTCAAGTTGGTGGATATTTCAAACAACCTGGGCGATGCGAAAAGCCTGATCACCCATCCGGCGACCACCACCCATCAACGGCTGAGCGACGGGGAACGAGCACAGCTTGGTATTTCCGACGGACTGGTGCGGCTTTCGGTGGGGCTGGAAGACCCGGCTGACGTGATCGAGGATCTGGACCGGGCCCTGGGCTGAAAATCCATTTAAACTTGGGCTTATCCCTGCACCCAGGCGAGGCCGTCCACTTTCCAGCCGTTGACCCGGCCGCGGTGCTTGGCTCCGTCCGGGTCGCCTTCGAAACCGTGGGCGATGTTGTAGCATCGGGCAAAGCCCTCGGCGGTCATGGCAATGGCCGCATTCTTTGAGCGCACGCCGGAGCGGCAGAGAAACAGCAACGGCGCTTCCCGGTGACTGCCGATGTCGATACCGACGCCCGCCATCTGGGCGGAAAATTCAGGATTAATATCCATTTTCGGAAATAGCTGCCACGGCACGAACAAGGGTTGTTTGCCCAGTTGGCTCAGATCGGCGAATCCCACGTAAGCCCATTCCGCATTAGTGCGAACATCTATCAACACCGAAGCCGGGTCCGTTTCAAGAATTTTCCAGGCTTCCCTTGGCAATATATCGCCCGCATACGCACCTTCTGACATCTGCATTCTCCGAATGGCTGCTAACGCTAAAGAATCTTTGGCAAAAGCTCTTGTGTCTTATATATGTCCTATACGGTTATTGCATCGATTTAACCAGCGAGGGGCTTCCGTGGCGATCCCTTCTCGCAGCCCCGGGAATATAAACCATGCCCCATCTTTCCCTTGCTCACAACCTGACCTTTGACGACCTCTACAATCCGGACGGACTGGGGCGCATCGACGCCCTCTTCCTGAAGGCGCTCGGCGACGCCGACGACGCCCTTTGTCAGCAGCTTAAAGCGGCGCGCACCAATCCCGGCTCCCTGGAAGCCAAGGAAGAATCGGACCTGTTGCTGGCGCTGGCGCCTTATTTTAACGATTTTGTAGGCGAACTTTTCGGCATTGGTTCCGAAGTTCAGGCCCTTGCCGCCGGCCACAATGAACTGGCGCCCCTTTACGCCTGCAAAAGGCTGTTCGTGCAGCGCCGGGCATCGCGCGCGCACAAAGCCGAAGAAGCCGCCGGCTTTGACGGTGCCATGCTGCGCCAAGAACTGACCCCCCTGATCGGCGGATCGTTCGATCAGCTTTCATTCTCCACGACTGTCATGAACTGGCTTGAAGACGCCGACGCCAACGAAACCGCCCTGGGCCTCGCCACGCAATATGCCGCCTGGGCTTTGCATACGGCCGAAGGTCGCGCGCTGCACAAAGACGACATCCTGTTTCGCGAACCGGGCAAGGTCGACCACTATTCCCTGGTGTCTGCGGAACCGGCCAAGGTCGGCCCCGCCGATATGCTGGAATTCCCTCTATCGCGGCAGGAACACCGCGAAGGCTTCGGGTTGTGCGATCATGGCACCGACCTGATCGGCGCCCTTGATGAAATGAATTATTGCGTCATCTGCCATGACCGCGGCAAAGACAGTTGCTCCAAGGGCATTCGCGACAAAAAGACCGGAGCCTTCACAAAAAACCCCCTCGGCGTCACCTTGGCCGGATGTCCGCTGGAAGAAAAAATTTCCGAAATGCACAAGGCGAAGATGGATGGCCTTGTAATCGGCGCATTGAGCATTATCGCCGTCGACAACCCGCTCGCCGCCGGCACCGGACACCGCATCTGCAACGACTGCATGAAGGCCTGCATCTACCAGAAACAGGATCCGGTCGATATTCCCCAGGCTGAAACCCGCATACTCAAGGACGTGCTGGCGCTGCCCTGGGGCTTCGAGATCTACGGCCTGATGACCCGCTGGAACCCGCTCAACATCCGCCGCCCCCTGCCACTGCCCGACAGCGGCTATAAGGTGCTGGTGGTCGGCCTGGGGCCGGCGGGCTTTTCTCTCGCCCATTTCCTGATGAACGAGGGCCACACGGTCACCGCCGTCGACGGCCTCAAGATCGAACCGCTGGACGCGGATCTCAGCGGCGTCACGCCCACCGGCGAACGGGTTCCCTTCAGGCCTATTCACGAAGTCAGCGAATTTTACGAATCCCTGGATGACCGCGTTATGGCCGGCTTCGGCGGCGTCGCCGAATACGGCATCACCGTCCGCTGGGACAAGAACTTCCTGAAAGTCATTCGCCTGTTGCTGGAACGCCGGGCGCGTTTTTCCATGTTCGGCGGCGTGCGTTTGGGGGGAACCCTGACTGCGGATCAAGCCTTCGATCTGGGCTTCGATCATGTGGCGCTGTGCATGGGCGCCGGCAAACCCACTTACCTGGACATTCCCGGCGGCCTTTCGCGCGGCGTGCGCCAGGCATCTGATTTCCTGATGGCCCTGCAATTGACCGGCGCCGCCAAGATGGAATCAGTCGCCAACCTGCAAATCCGCTTGCCGGTGGTGGTGATCGGCGGCGGCCTCACCGGCGTCGACACGGCAACCGAGGCGCTGGCCTATTACGTGCGCCAGGTGGAAAAGTTTCTGTTCCGGTATGAAACCCTCATCGGCGAAAAAGGCGAGGACGCGGTCCGCGCGACCTGGTCGGAAGAAGAAGCCGGCGTCGCCGATGAATTCCTTGCCCACGCCAAGGCCATCCGCGCCGAACGGCAGGCGGCGGCCAAGGACGGGCGCGACCCGGACCTGATTTCGCTGTTGAATTCCTGGGGCGGCTCGACCCTGGCCTATCGCCGCCGCATGGTCGATTCTCCCAGCTATACCCTCAACCACGAGGAAATCGTCAAGGCCATGGAACAAGGCATGCGCTTTGCCGAGTTGCTGGCGCCGCTGGCGGTGGAAACCGATGAAAATGGCGCGACCAAGGAAATCCGGCTTGGCATTCAGGAAATGGTCGACGGACGGCCAACCCCCACCGGCGAGGAAATCACCCTGCCGGCGCGCACGGTCCTGATCGCCGCCGGCACCCAGCCCAACACGGTGCTTGCCCGCGAACATCCCGGTTTTGCCAAGATCGACGGCAAATTTTTCCAGGCTTACGACGAAACCGGCAACCCGGCATCGCCCGAAAGAGTCTGCAAGCCGGACCAGGTCCAGGTCATCATGGACCTGCGCGGAGACGGCCGGGCCATGAGTTTCTTCGGCGACCTGCATCCCTCCTTCGCCGGCAACGTGGTCAAGGCTTTCGGCAGCGCCAAACTGGGCTATCCGGTGATCAACCGGATGCTTGAAAAAAACGCGCCGACCTCGGTCACCCCCGCCGCACTCTCCGCCCAACTCAATGACCGCCTCCGGGCACGGGTGCATGAAGTCAAACGCCTGACGCCAACCATCATCGAGGTTATCGTGCGGGCCCCCCAGGCGGCGTCCAATTTCCACCCCGGCCAGTTCTACCGGCTGCAGAATTTTGAAACCTTGGCTCCCCAGGTCGACGGCACCCGGCTCGCCATGGAAGGCGTGGCCCTGACCGGCGCCTGGGTCGACAAGGACAAGGGACTGGTGTCGCTGATCGTTCTCGAAATGGGCGGATCGTCCAGCCTGTGCGAAATGCTCAAGCCGGATGAGCCGGTCATCCTGATGGGACCGACCGGCGCACCGACGGAAATTCCTTCCGGCGAAACGGTGCTGCTGGCGGGCGGCGGGCTCGGCAATGCGGTACTGTTTTCCATCGGCCAGGCCATGCGCCAGGCGGGATCAAAGGTGCTCTACTTCGCCGCCTACAAGGGAACCGGCGACCGTTACCACATCGACAACATCAAGGCCGCCGCCGACACCGTGATCTGGTGCTGTGATCAGGCTCCCGGTTTCGAGCCCGACCGCGACGGCGACAAGGCCTTCGTCGGCAACGTGGTCCAGGCCATGACCGCCTACGCCAAAGGGGAACTGGGTGAAACCGACATTTCCCTTGGCGAGGTCGACCGCATTATCGCCATCGGCTCCGACCTGATGATGAACGCGGTTGGGCAAGCCCGCCATGCGGTGCTGGCCGAATTCCTTAAACCCGATCACATCGGCATCGGTTCCATCAACTCGCCCATGCAATGCATGATGAAGGAAATCTGCGCCCAGTGCCTGCAATTGCACCGGGATCCCAAGACCGGTGAGGAATCAGTGGTCTTTTCCTGCTTCAATCAGGATCAACCTCTGGACAAGGTGGTCTTTTCCTCGTTGCGCCAACGCTTGAACCAGAACTCGGTCCACGAAAAGCTGACCCATCATTGGATCGCCCGCTGCCTCGACCGTCTGGAAAAGAGCGCATGAGTAACGGCGAAGATCGCCTCAATCTGCTGACCGACCTGACCGCAAAAGCGCAAGCGGCCGGTGCCGATACCGCCGACGCGGTCTTCGTGGAAGGCATTTCGCTCAGCCACGCCCATCGTCTGGGCAAGCCTGAACACGTGGAACGTTCGGAAGGCGCCGATATCGGCCTGCGCGTCTTCGTCGGACAACGTCAGGCCATCGTTTCCTCTTCGGACATGTCCTCGGGGGCATTGGCGGAACTGGTGGAGCGCGCCGTCGCCATGGCTAAATTGGTTCCCGAAGATCCCTATTGCGGTCTGGCGGACGCGGCGCAACTTGCACGTGACTTTCCGGATCTCGACATGTGTGATCCATACGAGCCTTCCGCCGAAGACCTGATTGACCGCGCCGCCCGCGCCGAAGACGCGGCCCGCGCGGTTCCCGGCGTCACCAATTCCGAAGGCGCCGAGGCGGGATGGAGCCGGCACACCCTGGCCATGGCCGCGACCAATGGGTTCGCACGCACCTATTCCGGTACCGGGCATTCCGTCAGCGCCTCGGTGCTGGCCGGTGAAGGCACGGCCATGGAACGGGATTACGACTATTCCAGCGCCGTTTTCGCGGAAGACCTGGAAGCACCTGAAACCATCGGCCGCAGCGCCGGCGAAAAAGCGGTCAAACGCCTGAACCCGAGAAAAGTCGAAACCGCGCAGGTTCCCATCGTTTACGACCCGCGCGTGGCCCGCGGCATCGTCGGGCACTTGTCCAGCGCCATCAACGGGGCCTCCGTCGCCCGCGGCACGTCTTTCCTCAAAGACATGATGGACAAAAGAATTTTCCCGGAACACGTTGTCATTGTCGATGATCCCTTGCGCAAACGTGGATTGCGGTCCCGTCCCTTCGACGGCGAAGGCGTGGCGACGGCACGGCGCAACATCATTGACCGTGGCGTTCTGAAAACATGGATCCTCGATCTCAGTTCGGCCCGCCAACTGGGCCTCGCCACCACCGGCCACGCCTCGCGCGGGACTTCATCGCCGCCGTCGCCGTCGGCCAGCAACCTGTATATGGAACCGGGGCCGTTAAGCCCGGATGAGCTGATCGCCGACATCAAGAGCGGTTTTTACGTCACCGAGATGATCGGCTTCGGCATCAATGCCGTCACCGGGGATTATTCCCGGGGCGCCGGCGGCTTCTGGATCGAAAACGGCAAGCTTACCTATCCGGTGAACGAAGTTACGGTGGCCGGCAACCTGAAGGACATGTTCCTCAACCTCACCCCCGCCAACGACCTCACCTTCCGCTACGGCACCGATGCCCCGACCCTTCGCATCGAAGGCATGACCGTCGCCGGCCAGTAGCCGAAAATCCTTCCCAGCTAAGGTTTTATGCGATGATGGCGGGCCCGCGAACATTGGCCCGGCCCCGGCTGGCGTGCTATGGTCCGCCACATCACTGGATAGTTGCGGAACCTTGACCTCAAATCATAACGGACACATCGCCCCTCACTCCACCTCCGCCCTCATGGGCCGGTTGCTGCGTGAAAACGTGCGCCCCTATTGGCGCTGGATCGGCCTCGCCCTCGTCTGCATGGCGGTGATGGCGACGGCCACGGCCATGAGCGCGTGGCTGATGAAACCGGTGGTCAACGACATCTTTATCGGCCGGAATCGCGACCTGTTGTGGCTGATCGGTGGCGCCGTGCTGGTCACTTTCGCGGTCAAGGGGATCGCCAACTACGCACAATCCACCCTGATGAGTTTTGTCGGACTTAAAATTATCGCCGACAACCAGAATCGGCTTTACGCCCATCTCTCGCACATGGACCTGGCCTTTTTCCATGCCCGCCAGACCGGCTCGCTCATCTCACGGTTCACCGTCGACATCATCCAGATGCGGGCCGCCGTTTCCAATGTACTCACCGGGTTCGGCAAGGACCTGCTGTCGCTGGTCGGACTGGTCGTTGTCATGTTCGTGCAGGACTGGCAATTGTCACTGATATCTTTTTTCGTTTTTCCCGTTGCCGTTTTTCCCATCGTCCGCCTGGGGCGGCGCATGCGCAAGGTCACCACCAACACCCAGGAGGAAATGGGCCTGTTCACAACGCTGCTGGAACAGACCTTTCAAGGCATCCGGGTGGTCAAGGCCTACGGCATGGAGCAATACGAACAAGGCCGCATGGCCGGCATCATTGGACGCATCTTCGAGCTGACGTTTAAATCGGCACGCATTCGGGCGATGTCCAGTCCGATCATGGAAACCCTCGGCGGCGTGGCCGTCGCAATTGTCATTATATATGGCGGCTTACGGGTCATTGAACAGCAGACGGATGCCGGTGCTTTTTTTTCCTTCATTACCGCACTGCTTCTTGCCTACGAACCGATGAAACGCCTCGCCAACCTCAATTCGAGTTTGCAGGAAGGGCTTGCCGGCACGCAAAGGTTGTTCGCGCTGCTCGATGAAAAACCTGCGATTATGGAAAAGCCCGGCGCGACCGCCCTTGCCGTCATCCGGGGCGCCGTCCGCTTCGAAGACGTCGACTTCGCCTACGGCGCCGATACACCGGCGCTCAAAGGCGTCACCCTGGAAGTTCCGGCGGGCAAGACCGCCGCCCTGGTCGGTCCGTCGG
This sequence comes from Rhodospirillales bacterium, assembly GCA_029879665.1. Taxonomy (GTDB): domain Bacteria; phylum Pseudomonadota; class Alphaproteobacteria; order Rhodospirillales; family JAOUPW01; genus JAOUPW01. The sequence continues at coordinate 7,577 of JAOUPW010000069.1, forward strand.
GCGCCGGCAAGTCCACCATCCTCAACCTGATTCCCCGGTTTTACGACGTCAACACCGGCCGTATCCTGATCGACGGCAACGATGTGCGCGACGTGACGCTGGCTTCCCTGCATGCCTCCATCGCTCTGGTCAGCCAGGAAATTACGCTATTCGACGATACCGTTCGCGCCAACATCGCTTATGGCCGGGCCGGCGCCGGCGAAGACGACATCCTCGCCGCCGCTAAGGCCGCCGCCGCCCATGAATTCATCCAGGATCTGCCCCTGGGTTACGAGACCATGGTCGGCGAACAGGGCGTCAAGCTGTCGGGCGGACAGCGCCAGCG
>JAOUPW010000070.1 GCA_029879665.1 Rhodospirillales bacterium
TTTTTATTAATTAGACTGACTAAACTGAAATCAACGAGGGAGAGATCACCCATGAAAAAAATCATCATCATGGCAGCCGCCTTTGCCATCGGCGCGGGCGCCGCCGGACAAGCGTCGGCTCAGAATAAAGAAAATATCGCCTGGGGCGGCTCCAATCCGGGGGGCGTCATGTACTACATGGTCGGCGCCGCTGGCACCATCATTTCGGAGAAACTGCCCCAGTACAACATCACTCAGGTAACCACGGGCGGGTCCACCGAAAACGCCAAGCGCATCATCAAGGGCGAACTGGACATGGGCATCGTCTACGGCGCCCATATCTTCATGTCGCAAAAACCCGAAGGCCCGTTCAAAGACGGCGCCAAGGGCACCATGTTCCGGGGCATCGCCAAGGCCTATAAGGGCCCGACCTATTTCGTTACCCTGCCGGGCACCGGCATCAAGTCGATTTCCGACCTCAAGGGCAAAAAGGTTGCGCTTGGACCTCCGGGCTCGGGAACGGTATTCAACTGCTCCAACATGCTGCGCGCCGTTGGCATGCTGGACGCCATCAAACCTTCCATGATGACTTTCGCCGATGCCGGACGGGCGCTCGGCAACAACCAGATCGACGCCCTGTGCCAATCATCGGCGCCCGCAGCCGCGGTCAAGGAACTGGCGGAAACCAAGGGCGCGATTGTGCTGCCCTATAGTGGCGACGAAATGAAAAAGATCACCACTAAATATCCCTTTTACAACAAGGGCACCATGCCCGCGACCACCTACAAGGGCGTTCCGGCGGTGGATCTTCCCTACCTGACCGTCTACTGGGTCGCCCATGAACGGGTTTCGCCCAAAGCGGTCGAGGACATCCTCAACCTGGTTTACCAGCCCGAGATCAGGAAACGGCTGAAGGCGGGTCACAAGGCATGGGGTCAGATGGAACCCGATACCAAGAACTTCGAAGCCCTCGGCGTGCCCATGCACCCGGGTGCCGTGGCCTATTACAAATCCAAGGGGCTGTGGAACAAGTAATCCTTTTCCCTTAGGTCGCTTCACTTCGGGCCGCTCTGGCAACTTTGCCCGGGCGGCCCTTTTTTTTAGATTCGATATTTTCCCGAAGACTGAACAATGATTTCTCTCGCAACGTGGTTTCCACCGGTCAAAGGCAAGAAACGGACTATTTCCGGTTCTTATTCCGTAGTCTACGGGCTGATCGCCGCCGGCTTTTCTCTTTTCTACCTGTACACCTCGGGCTTCGGTCTGGTTTCCACCGAGACCAACCGCGGCCTTTATCTCATGTTAACGGCGGTGCTCGTCTTTTTGGGATTTCCCGCCTGGCGCGGCGCGCCCACAAACCGGCCCAGCATTATCGACATCGTCTTTATCATCCTTGCCGTCGCCTCCATCGGCTATTGGATGGACCAGTACGTGCCTTACGCCATGTTCCGGGTCAGCGACCCCAACCAATGGGATCTGACCATGGGAGTGATCGCCATCGTCGTGGTGCTGGAAACCAGCCGCCGGGTGCTGGGCCTGGCCATTCCCATTATTTGCATCCTGTTTCTGATGCAGCTTTATTTCGGGCCGTACCTTCCGGGCAAGCTCAGCCATTCCGGAATGCCGGTAGACCGAATCGTCGAATTCACCTTCTCGACGCAAGAGGCCATGTTCGGCGTGGTCACCGCCACCTTCGCCACCTTCGTCTTTCCCTTCATGATCTTTGGCGCTTTTTTGGAGCGAAGCGGCGCCGGTACCTTTTTCATGGATCTGGCAACGGCGCTGACCGGGCAATGGCGTGGCGGGCCGGCCAAAATCGCCACCCTCAGTTCGGCCCTCTTCGGCTCCATTTCCGGCTCGTCGGTCGCCAACGTGGTGGCCTCGGGCGCCTTCACCATCCCGATGATGAAGCGCATCGGCTTCAAGCCCCATATCGCCGGCGGGATCGAAGCCATTGCCTCCACCGGCGGACAGGTCATGCCGCCGATCATGGGTGCCGGTGTCTTCATCCTGGCGACCCTGACCCAGACCGAATATCTGAGCATCGCCATGATGAACGTGATCCCGGCGATCCTGTTTTTTATCTTCGTGCTGCTGATGGTCGATCTGGAAGCGATGCGTAGCGGGCTCAAGGGGCTGCCGGTCGAGGAAATTCCCAAGCTGGGAGACGTGCTGCGCCGGGGATGGCATTTCTTTATCCCGCTGGTGGTCGTCATCGGCCTGCTGTTCAACGGCTTCTCGCCGGATTTCGGCGCTTTCTGGGGAACCGTGTCGGCGTTGGCGTTGTCGTGGCTGCGCAAGGACACGGCCATGGGACCGCGCGACATTTTCCATGGATTGATTTCCGGCGCCCATAACAACACTTCGGCGGGTGCCGCCATCGGCAGCCTCGGCGTGATCATCGGCGGCATTATCCTGTCCGGCCTGGGGCTGAAGTTTTCCGCCGTGCTGGTGGAATTCGCCGGCGGCAATCTGCTTCTCACCGTCTCCATCGTCACCATCATTTCGGTGATCATCGGTATGGGCAGTTCCACTACCGGCTCTTACATCATTCTCGCCGTCGTCGCCGCCCCCGCGCTGATCCAACTGGGTGTGCCGGAAGTCCCGGCCCATCTGGTGGTGTTTTACGCCGCGTGTCTGTCCAACATCACACCGCCGGTGTGTGTTTCGGCATTCGCCGCCGCTGCCATCGCCAAGGCCGACCCCATGCAGACCGGATTTTCCGCCCTAAAATTCGGCACCACCCTGGTATTGGTACCGTTCAGCTTTGTCTATGTGCCGGAGTTGTTGCTGCAGGGAACCCCCCTTGAGATTGCCTTTGCCGCCGCCTGTTATTTGATCGGCTATGCGGCGCTGGCCATTGCCATCCAGGGGATCGAGTTTTTCGTCGGCCCGGTCAGCCTCGCGCGCCGGGCGCTGTTCCTGGCCGCCGCCGTCTGCTTCCTGCTGCCCATGATCGTGTGGCTGAAAGGGGTGGGCCTGCTGCTGCTGCTGGCGGCCTGGGGTCCGACCCTGAAGGAAAGGCGCCGCGAACGCGAAACCGCCTAACCCCCGAAGCGTTCACAGATGGCGCGAATGGCGTCCGGCACCGGTACCGGTTTTTCCGTTTCCCGGGCGACGAAGACATGAACGATATGCCCGGTCGCCGCCGGCGCCTCATGGCCCTGGGAAAACAGGGCGATGTCATAGGTCAGGCTGGAATTGCCGATTTTTTCCACCCTGAGGCCGCCTTCGACCACGTCCGGGAAGGACAGCGGCCGGCGAAAGCGGCAGAGCGATTCCACCGTCAGCGGATAAATCGGATCGGTCATCCAGTCGAGGCCGCATTCATCCATCATGAAGTGAATGCTCAGGGCTTCGATGTAGCGGTAGTAGAGCACGTTGTTGACATGCCCCATCTGGTCGTTATCGCCCCAGCGCGTCGGAATCGAAAGAAAAAAGGGAAACGCTTCCCGCGTCAGGAATTCTTTATTGCTCATCTTGCCCTCTCGTCTTTCTGGATGCGCATCAGCGCTTCGCGGATCTTGGCCGGCACCGGAACCGGGGTGTTGGTTTTCCGGTCGACGAAGACATGGACAAAATGGCCGGCGGCGGCGGCTTCGTCCATGCCGCCCTTGAAGATTCCGATTTCGTAGCGCACCGAGGAATTGCCCAGCGCCCCCACGCGCAGCCCGGCTTCTATTTTTTCCGGATGCGTGATGGAGGTTTTGAATCGGCACAACGTTTCGACGGCGACGCCGATGACCGGATCGGAAAAGGGATTGAATCCGCCTTCTTCCATCAGATAGTTGTTCACCACCGTGTCGAAGTAGGAATAGTAGGTGACGTTGTTGACGTGGCCGTAGAGGTCGTTGTCGGCCCAGCGGGTCTGGATGGAGGTGAAATAGGGATAGTTTCCGCGATTTTCAGGCGTGTCTGCGTGCATGCCGGCCTCGGAGGCGCTGTCAAAATATTGAAATAAAGAGCAATTCCGGTTTCACAAAAAATTCGGGGCCGCCTTGCCCAGCGGCCCCTTTTTTTAATTTTGTGCCTCAAACCTGTTAAACTCGCCGTTTTCTCGATCGAGTGCAGAGACTGTATCAGGCCCTTCGCGGCTCGGTCAAGGGGTCCCGTTTTTTGGCGGAAATACAAGGATTTTTCAAAAAAAAGCCGCCTCCGAAGAGGCGGCTAGAGTTTAACAGGGAGGCATCAAAAAGATGAGACGAAAGGGCGGTCATAAGACACACCTAGCCTCATCCATCTTCAACATTGATGTAGGGGGTTTAAAAAATAATTAACGGCCAAATAACCCGCGTTTATACTGAAATTTCGACATGAACAGTTGACGGGGATAAAATAATAATTGTTATTTTTTAAAAAACGATTCGGCGCCGTCGCGCGCCTTTTCCTTTGCCAATATTGCGGTCCGGACACGCTTGATTTCAGCTTCCAGCTCGGCGATGTATTCTCCCAGCGCCTCGATGGACATGACTTCCAGGTTCTTCTGTTCAGTTTTGGCCTTGACCGGCTCCAGATCGTCCGTATCCATAGGACTGTCTCCCCTTGAAGTATTGAGCCATTATAATACTTAAATTCCTTGATAATACTGAAACCTCTTGCCCCAAGCCATACGGAACCGCCATGCCCCAAAGCGAAACCATGACCTGCATCGAGATTTCCGAACCCGGCGGACCCGAGGTTCTAATCCCTGCCTCCCGTCCCTGTCCCCGGCCCGGCCCCGGCGAAGTCCTGATCCGCGTCGTCGCCGCCGGCGTCAACCGCCCCGATGTCTTCCAGCGCAAGGGTTTTTACCCACCGCCGGAGGGCGCTTCCGATATTCCGGGCCTGGAAATCGCCGGCGAGATCGTCGAACTGGGCACCGATGCGGGCGGCTGGCAGGTGGGGGACACCGTCTGCGCCCTGGTTTCGGGGGGCGGCTACGCCGAATACTGCACCGCCCCCGCCCTCCAGTGCCTGCCCGTGCCCAAGGGCCTGAGCCTGGTGGAAGCAGCGGCCCTGCCGGAAACCTTCTTCACGGTCTGGACCAATGTTTTCGAGCGTGGCCGCCTCCAGCCCGGAGAAACCCTGCTGGTCCACGGCGGTTCCAGCGGCATCGGCACCACCGCCATCCAGATGGCGTCCCGCCTGGGCTCGCGCGTCATGGCGACGGCGGGCAGTGCGGAAAAATGCGCAGCCTGTGTACGCCTGGGCGCCGAGCGCGCGGTCAACTACCACGAGGAGGATTTCGTCGCCGCCGCCAAGGAATTCGGCGGGAAAGCCGGAGGGATCGACGTCATCCTGGACATGGTCGGCGGCGATTACGTGGCCCGGAATCTGGAGTCCCTGGCGATCGAGGGCCGCCTGGTGCAGATCGCTTTCCTCAGGAAATCCAAGGTCGAACTGGATCTTCAGCCCGTAATGCGCAAGCGCCTGACCCTCACCGGATCCACGCTCAGGCCCCGCTCCGTTGCCGAAAAAGGGGCCATCGCCCAGGCCCTGGAAGCGAAAATCTGGCCGCTGGTCGAACAGGGCGAAATCCGCCCGCTGATCCACGCCACCTTCCCTCTCGCCCGCGCGGCGGATGCCCACGCCCTGATGGAAAGTAACGCCCATATTGGAAAAATCATCCTCGAAGTTTGACTAAACACCCAGGTTTTAGGCCTTTAGGTTCGCTTAGCGCTTTACCCGGAGCGGCAAATGAATTAGGTGTTCTCCCCTCGGGCGCCGGCATTGGCGCCATATCATGTCATCCTGGACGGGATTTTTTAGATGGCGCATCCTCTTATGCCCAAAGCGACGGCCGTTTGGCTTGTCGAAAACTCCACTCTCACCTTCGTTCAGATCGCCGAATTCTGCGGTCTCCACGAATTGGAAGTTCAGGCCATTGCCGACGGCGAGGTCGCCATCGGCATGCAGGGCCTGGATCCCATCGCCGGCGGAGAGCTGACGGCGGAGGAAATCGAGCGCTGCCAGAAAGACCCTTCGTCCCACCTCAATCCGGCTGCACCCAGCATCGAACTGCCCAAGCAGAAGTCCAAGGGCGCGCGCTATACGCCTGTTTCCAAGCGCCAGGACCGACCCGATGGCATCGTCTGGTTGCTCAAGAATTATCCGGAATTGAGCGACGCGCAGATTTCCAAGCTGATCGGCACCACCAAGCCGACCATCAACGCGGTGCGCACCAAGGCCCATTGGAATTCGCCCAACATCAAGGCGCAGAACCCCGTCGGGCTTGGCCTGTGTTCGGGCCCGGATCTGGAAAAAGTGGTAATCATCGCCCGCGGCCGCGCCGAACGGGCTGCCAAGAAGGCCGCCAAGGAAGCCGCGAAAAAAGCGGCTGAAGAGGCGGCGGCGGCACCACCAGAGCCCGTGGCAGAGCCCGCACCGACCGTTGATACGGGCGAAACGTCAGAACCGGCCGAAAACTCCAACCACTGAATGGCCTAATTCTCTCACGCTCTTCCAGCTTGCCCCCGGGATTATTTCAATCCGGGCTTCTGTTTAAAAATGAGACCTCAGCCCGCACGGCACCGGGGTCCCAGCTGCGCCGCCATTTCCAGCAGCGCCTCGTCGCCGCCCCGCCAGCCGATAAAGGACAGCCCAACCGGGACGCCACCGGAGTGCGCCGCCGGGATCGTCACCTGAGGCAGGCCGGCAAGGCCGGCAAGGGCGATCAGCGACATGGTTTTTTTCCGGAAGTATTCCAGTTCCTCCGGGCCGGCATCGACGCGGGCCGGAAGGGAAGCCGCCGTCGGCAGACAGAGCACGGTTCCCGGCGTCAATAAACCTTCCAGCACGTTCCGGACTTCGGCGCGGTATCCATCTGCTGCGTCCCGTTCTTCCCGGCCCACGGATTTCGCGCCATGGACGCGGTCGCGGATGCCCGGGCCCAGGTCCGGATCGACCTCTTCGACCCAGGCGCCGAAAGTCTGCCACACCTCGAAGGCCTGGATGACGCGGAAGGTTTCCCGGGCTTCGTCCATGTCCAGATTATCGGGCAAACGGTCCAGATTCTCGAGCGCCGGAAAATCCCGCTTTGCCGCACCGATAAATTCCTCAAGCGGCGCCGACACCTCATCGTCGGCATGGTTGAAGGCGAAGGTGCCGATCAGAACTTTCTCGACCGCATGCGCAACCCCGTTGCCGTCGAGCAGAAATCCCCCGATCTTCCGGAACAGGCTCGCATCGTCGGCGAACCATCCGGCGCAGTCGAAACTGGGCGCCATGGCCTGGGCGTGGCTGAGATCAACCCGGCCATGGGTCGGGCGCAGGCCGTAAAGGCCGCAGAAGCTTGCCGGGATGCGCACCGAGCCGCCGGTGTCGCTGCCCAGCGCGAAATCGCACAAGCCGGCGGCCACCGCCGCCACCGAACCCGAAGACGAACCGCCGGGCAGGCGATCCGGCGCGCGCACGTTTTTGGGCGTGCCGTAATGGGCGTTGGCGCCGGTGAAGGAATAGAACAGCTCATCGCAGACGGTCTTACCGACCAGATCGGCGCCGGCGGCTAGCAAGGCTTCGATCAAAGGCGAGGTCTGCTCGGCGGGACCGTGGGTGCGGAGCCAGTCCGGGCTGCCGCAGCCCGAGGTATATCCCTTGAGGTCGAACAGATCCTTGGCGGCGAAGGTGAGGCCGGAAAGCGGCCCGCCGGCGCGGCCCGGCACGGGCGGCGGCGAATGGGGCACGAAGGCGCCCACGGGATCGTCGCGCCCGGGCGCGCCTTCGGATGGTTTACTCATGGCCTACCTTCTCCTTTCGGGCTTCGGCGATCCGCCTGCCCGTTTATTTCATGCAACACGATATCAGATGGCTTCCTTCGCCTCAAACCCGGCCCAACCCTTAATCCTCGCAGTTCAATTCGAACTGATCGAGGCTCTCCTCCAGGTAATCGGACAACAGCGGCATGCCGAGCAGGTATTCCGCCGTGGTTTCGTTA
>JAOUPW010000071.1 GCA_029879665.1 Rhodospirillales bacterium
GCGACCCAATAGGGAACTGCGATCATGAACAGCTTTAGCCAGGGCGTTTTTCCTTCAAATCGCATGTAAATAATAATAAACAGCCCCATCGCCGGCAGAAGACCGATAAACCAAACGGCAAGCACAAGGCCTAAAAGCCAGAGTCCTTGTCGGATCGCGCCTGCCCACGGTGTGGGCAGATCAGCCGGGCGGGAAAACCCGCCGATGAACGTGCGCCAGGCAATGTAACCGGCAATGGAGATCAGGCCGACAACGGCAAGGGCTTGGGGCAGCAAGCGCGCCACCAATTCCCAACGCGCGGATTCCACCATCACATAGATAAAGAGAGTTGCTGCGCCGGCCCACATGACGAGGTCGGTCATGCTGGGCAGTCGCGATAAGACGGTTTCCTTCGCGGTTGTACCGATGGCGCCGCTCGATCGCCTAAACAGACGACGGAGTAAAGGCTTAGCCAGCATCAAAACGATAATGGCGATGATAATCATCGGCACCGGCCGCAACGCCCACTCCATGCCGTAACGGAAATAAGAAATGAAAAGGTAATTCTCGATCAGGCTGCCCAGCACAAAAGCCAGAATCAACGGTGGTCGCGGCCATCCTTCGCGCTTCATTACCCAGCCGAGCGCACCGGCAGCCACCAACACCAGCAAATCGCCGTAGTCTCTCGCGCCCTGAAAGGCGCCGATGAGCATGATGGCAAATACCAACGGCGCCAGGATTCCGGCGCGGATGGTTGCGATCCGCGCGAACTGGCTGGCAAAGGCAAAACAAGCCCCGGCGCCCAGAATATTGGCGATGGCTACGGTCCAGATCAGGGTAAAGGTGACGTCGAGATGTTTGCCCAGCATATTGGGGCCGGGCGCAATTCCATGCATAAGAAAAGCACCAAGAAGCAATGCCATCGAGGCCGAGCCCGGAACGCCGAAGGCAAGGGTCGGGACCAATGCGCCGCCTTCCTTTGCATTGTTCGAACTTTCGGATGCGATCACGCCGCGCACATCGCCTTTGCCGAAGGTTTGCGCCGCACCTTTCACCGTTCGCGAGGCATAGCCGTAGGCGATCCAGTCGATTACCGAGGCTCCGATGCCGGGTATCGAACCGAGAATGGTCCCGATCGACGCGCAACGAATGACCAGCCACCAATTTTTAATAACGTCGCGCACTCCTTGGAGTTGCTGCCACGGCTTTTCCTTGGTCTTGCTGTCCGAGATTGTTCCCCGCGAAGCGGCAAGGTCGATGATTTCCGGAACGGCGAATAAGCCGAGTGCCAACGGCACCAGCGGCAATCCGTCCCACAAATAATCCAAGCCAAAGGTCCAGCGTAGTTCGCCGGTCTGCGGTTCGTCGCCGATGGTCGCCAACACCAACCCCACGCCCGCCACCACAAGTCCTTTCGCCAGGGCGATTTCGGAAAGGGAAATGACCAATGTAAGTCCGAGCAGGCAGATGGCCAGTAATTCCGGTGAGCCAACCGCCAAAACAAAGGGCCGCAGTATGGGAATTGAAATCGCAAGTATTAAGGCGCCGAACAGACCGCCGCATACGGATGCCGCAAAGGCTGCGCCATAGGCGCGACCGGCTTCGCCGCGGCGGGCCATCGGGTGACCGTCGAGAACGGTTGCTGCCGATCCGACGGTTCCCGGTACACCGAAAAGCACTGCCGGAATGGTATCGGAAGTCGTGGTGACCGATTGAACGCCGACAAGAAAGGCAAGCGCTGTATAGGGGTCCATAGAAAACGTGAATGGCAACAACAGGGCGAGCCCCACCAATCCGCCGATTCCTGGGATGACCCCGATCACCAGCCCCAGGAACGTTCCCAAGGCAACGAACAACAACCGGGTTGGGTCGCTGATGACGCCCAAGGCGCTTATCGCAGCATCCCAGACCATAACATATCGCCTTTCTTTATGTTACCGACAGTGAGCGGAAACCCGCTTGGTTCTGAAGGCAATTATCTGATTTATCTATTATTTTTCCGGTTTAGTACATGACACTCTGGTTTGCAATAGTGTATGCTGGGGACGTAATCAGGCGGGGCTTCCCCTTGCATGCGACATGGAGGGGAGCTTGTTCTATGGGGAAGCATATCCATCAAATACGTCCATCAATGAAGCTTTGAACAAACCTTTTTGGGAGGAAAGTCCATGAAGATTTTAGATGCTATTTTGAAACGAGGAATGCCGGCATTCGCGGCGTTTATCGCTGCTGTTGCGGCGACGGTTTTCGTATTTTCCCCGGCTCACGCGGGCTCAGTCGAGAGTCTGTATAAAGGAAAGAACCTGACAATCTTGATCGGGCACCCGCCGGGTGGATCCTATGACCTTTATGCCCAGCTTGCGGCCATACATATGGGAAAATATATCGCCGGTAATCCGAACGTGATCGTTCAGCACATGCCGGGCGGTGGCGGCCGCAAGGCGGCGTCTCATTATATGAACAAGGTTGCAGCGGACGGCATGACCATTGCCTTGCTGCCGGATACTTTGGCACATATCCAGCTTCTGACTCCCAAGCGTGGAAAGTGGGATGCCTCGAAGATTCGTTATATCGGCCGCTTCGCGCCAGCCAACGCGGCCTTTGCCGTCCGCAAAGACGCGCCCGCGACCACCATCGAAGGCATGCGCAAAACGGAACTGATTGTCGGTTGTACCGGAAAGTCGGCGCGCAGCGCACAAATGCCCGCAGCCCTGAAAAACGTGGGCGGATTTAAACTCAAATTGATCTGCGGCTACAAGGGTTCGAAGGGGGCGACGCTGGCCACCCTTAGAGGAGAAGTCGATATGGTCTCAAAGAACTGGGCTGCCTTTAAATCTGCCGATGGCCCCGAAATGGCTTCCGGGAATCTCAAGATCGTCCTGCAGGCAGGTCTTGAACGGGACAAGGATCTTCCCAACGTGCCGTTGCTTCAAGAAATCGTGTCGGATCCACAGGCGAAAAAGGTTCTGGAGTTCATTGGTTCAGGGGCGCCCATTGGACGCTCTCTAATGGCGAAACCGGGAACTCCTGACGACGTGGTCACGGCCCTGCGCGGTGCGTTCCAGAAAATGGTCAAGGATCCGGCTTTCCTCTCTGACGCAGCCAAACGCAAAGCCATTATCGACCCAGCAACGGGCGAACAGGTGGAAGCGGTAAACCGCGATATTTTCAAGGCTGACGCAGCGCTCATCAAAGCCGCGAATAAAGCGCTGGACACCTCCGGCGCCGGAGAAGTCAAAAAGAAAAAATAACCTAATAGCCAACTAAGAGAACGGCCGCGGAAACATCGCTTCGCGGCCGTTTTTTTTATTCTCTGTTTTATGATTTTTTCCGCGCGCTTCCGGCTCCTTGACCGCGCCACCCAACTGTGACGCAACGCGGAGATCTCGCCGTCACTACTGTGTCATGCCAATTCCTGATTTCGCTATCGTTGAAGTTAATTTCTTCAGAAGTGGAAATGTTTGAGGACCGGGATTACATAGGGTCTTGCTGTCATATTCCGTCCATTTTCAGAAGAATTTAAACGCGAGTCAGTGCGTCTTAGGCGAACCAGCAGCTAGGGTGTTATTGCTCTCGGTATTGGTCTGTCAACGTAAACGCGGCGGAATCATCATTTTCATGAAACGAAGCTTGTGTCCGTTCCCCCCGATGGGGGCAGGGATAAAGTGGAATTTCCCGCCTCTCAAGCCAACGGTCGGATGGGGTGGCCGAGGAATTTAAAAATTACATCGGGTTTTGTTGACATCAAAGTAATACGGTATTACCGTATTTTTAAGGGTGTAAGTTTATTCTTCTTGAATCGATAAGAAGGGGCCGACCTCACGTACGTATTAAGGAACAAAATCTGTTACATGCATGGCAATAAAATTTTCGGTAATACAGAACGTTTTGCTCCGTCTCTCGTCTAAAGTTGCCCGAGTGGAAGCAAGTGGGGGGGCGTGGCCAGAGTCCAGGTTAGTTTGAGTTCAAAAATGCAAACGATTGCAGGACAATAATTAACTTAAAAATAAAAAATAGAATAACTATAAAAGTCTTTGGGAGGACGATAATAATTTTATGACTGTAGTAGAAACCAGGCGTCGTAGTGCGTCGCATGATCCTTCGCCCGCACCGGCCAATGTCACGCCGGTCATTGTCTCCAAAAACCTTACTGTCGGCTACAAGCTGCACCGTGAGCGTAAAAAGCTGACTGCGCTCCGGGACATCAACCTGACCATAAACCGCGGCGAATTCATAGTTTTGGTTGGGCCGTCTGGCTGCGGCAAAACGACGTTCATCAATGCAATCTCCGGCTTGGTCGAACCTTGGGAGGGCAGCATCGAGGTCAATGGACAGCCGGTTGTCGGCCCCGGCCCCGACCGTGCAATGGTGTTTCAGGATTATGCGCTGATGCCATGGCGTACCGTTGAATCAAATATCCGCATGCCTTTCGAACTCCAAAAACTCGGTCTTTCGAAAGAAGAGATGGACGAGCGGGTGCGCCACTACATCGACCTCGTCGAACTGACCGGGTTTGAAAAATCATTCCCCTACGAGTTGTCCGGAGGGATGAAACAGCGGGTCGGTATCGCCCGGGCGCTGGTCACTGAGCCGGACATCCTGCTTGCCGATGAGCCGTTCGCCGCGATCGATGCCATGACCCGCGAGGCCATGCAAAGCGAACTTGAACGCTTCGTCGCCAAGACCGGGCAGACCGTCGTTTTTATCACCCACTCCATCGACGAAGCTATCACTCTCGGCGATCGGATTGTGGTGGTTTCCCATCGGCCAGGCCAGATCAAGGAAGTGGTTGACGTTGACCTGCCTCGCCCTCGGTTTGACTACGATGTAAAGTTGCTGCCGGAATACAGCAAATTGCGCGACCATATCTGGCATCTGGTAAAAGATGAAGCCCTTCGGGGTGCTCACGGAGAAGAGGGATGAGTATATCCGACGCTGAAAAAGTTGCTTCCGTCAACGATACGACGGACCCCAACCGTATTGAAATCACCAAATGGTCGCTTACTGAAATCTGGGAGCGTTATGGTTCCTGGGCCGTGACTGCGATCAATTTGACATGTTTTTTTATCATCTGGGAACTGTTCGCCCGCTCGGGAGCTATCAACCCGCTCTTTCTGCCCACGGCGAGCGGAATGTTCTCCGCTCTCTGGGAAGGTTTTACCACCACTGCTCCGCCGGGCGCGGTGATTTCAGGCAGTATCCGTGACCATCTCTTTTATAGTCTGACCAACCTGTCGATCGGTTTGGGCATCGCCTGCATTATTGGAATCCCGGCGGGGCTTCTGATGGGCGGCAGTAAATACGTAGAAACTACGCTCAGTCCCTATGTCTGGGCGCTTGCTTCGCTACCGCGTATCGCGCTTGTGCCACTGTTCATCCTGTTCCTCGGGTTTACGGTCAAGATGCAGATCACGATCATCGTGTTGTCGGCGGTATTTCCAATCATAATCAATGCATGGGCGGGGGTTAAAACAACCGAAAAATCGCTGCTCGCCGCAGCTAAGGTGTTTGGCGCGAGTCGGCGGGAACTCTATATGAAAGTGGTCCTGCCTTACACACTGCCCTTTATCATCTCCGGAATACAGCAGGGCATCGGGCGTGGGTTGATCGGCGTAGTCATCGCCGAAATCTTCGGTGGCTCGAAGGGGCTTGGGTACCTCATTACGCGCGCTGCGGACACCTTCAACTCGTCGCTCATGTATGCCGTGTTGTTTCTCTTGGTAGTGGTGTCGCTTTCTCTGATTCAAATTACCCGGTCGTTGGAAGCCTATGTAGCTCCTTGGCGGCGGGTCAATAAGGTGTGAGGTTTTACACCACAATCGTTGGAAAAAATCTTAATATAAATAAAGGGAGGAAACTGAATATGACTAGTAGTAAAAAACTTCAAATCCGCTTACCTCGTCGGGAATTTCTCATGCGTGGCGGCGCCGGTGTGCTTGGTACGATCATCGCCGCATCGACCCTTGATGTGGCCGGGGCGCAGAAACCGAGCGTCAAAAACGTCATGGCAAATCTAAAATCTCTTAAGATGGGCGATTTCAATCCCAACTATGCCACCCAGTGGTCCTACCGGCTGGCGCAATCCCTTGGCTATCTGAAAGAAGGCGGTATCAGTGAATTTGAGGTGATTCTTTCGGATGAATACATCCCGGGGTTGATTGGCGGCAGTCTCGATCTTACCCATGGCGACACCAGCGAGTTCTTCGGGGCCGGGCATGCAAGCGGCCTGCCCATCAAAATGATCTCCATGCACCGTGACAAGGAATGGTGGATCATGGGTGTGCGAAAAGGCATCAATAAACCGGAAGATTTGAAGGGCGGAACGATCACTGGCGGCGGTCTTAGTGGCCGTAACACATGGGTGATGAAACAGGTCGTCAAAAAGATGGGCCTCGACCCGAACAAGGACGTCAAGTTCGTTCCCGCCTCTGGGGGATCCGACAAACGCTTGGCGGCGCTTATGAACGGCACGGTCGATGGCGCCAGCTTGTTCCCCCGCCACCGGGCCGGTCTTGAAAGCACGGGCGGCAAGTTCCTCTTTGAAGAGCTGACATTGGCCCCGCAGGAAGGTTTTGCCTGCATGGGTGACTGGCTGGCAAAGAATGAAGCCACCGCTTATGCATGGGTTCTTGCCGATATTAAGGCCCGCCGGTGGTTGTTTAACCCCGCCAACAAGGAGCGCGCCTACCAGATCATGATCGATTACGGCTACGAAATCCCGCCGGCCTTCAAGGCACTGTACAAGGTCGAGCTCGACCAGCTCAGCCCCGACGGCGGATTTGAAAGTGCTGCGGCGATGGACAGTTTCGTCGAAGATCTGTCAAAAACCGGCGGTGTCCCCAAGGGCCTAGATTGGCGCAAATACGTTGAAATGAAGTACTTATGGGCGGCGCAGGATGCCTTAGGGCTTCCCCGGCGTCCGGCGTCCCTCTAAGGGTTGCCATGAAACCTCGGTCGGGGACTTTTCCGGCCTTGTGGAAAACAGGTTCCCGGCGGCGACATTCGCCGCCGGGAACTGTCTATCCAGTCAGCCGTTTATAAAGCCCATGCCAAACAGTCCACATTTTCCTGATTCCGAATTTGCTGCAGTAGAGATTATTTCATGCTAACGCTCTATCATTACGACCGTTCGACTGCGGCCCAGCGCGTTCGCCTTATATTGGAAGAAAAGGAAGTGCCGTGGAAAAGCGTGATCGTCGATACAGCAAATGGCGACGTCGAGCAGCTTCCCGAGGACTATCATCGCCTCAATCCTAAGGGGCTGGTTCCCGTGATCGTTAATAACGGCGTAGCGATAGCGGAATCTCTGGTCATTCTGGAGTATCTGGAAGACGCCTTTCCGGAATCGTCATTCCGACCGCAATCGCCTGAAGCGCGGGCAAAAATGCGGTTATGGATGCGGAAAATAGAGGATGGCGTGCATGTCGCCAGCCGGACTGTCGGCGTTTGCCTTGTCAACCGGCATATCTACAAGGCCAAGGGTGCTGAAAAAATAGATAAATATTACGCAAAGATGCGCGACCAGGTGCGACGCAACAACGATCAGGTAAACATCGCTTCCGGGCTCGACTCTCCGCTTCTGCCGGATGCTGTGGCCACGTTCAGGCGTCTCTTTGAGGAGATGGACTCGACGCTTTCTGAAAGCGCGTGGCTCGCCGGAGATACGTATTCACTCGCTGATATTGCCCTTGTTGTCTATGTTCGCAGATTGGAATCGTTCATGATGGCTCCGCTTTGGAAAAATTTGGCCCATCTCAATGAATGGTACGAGCGAATCTCTCAGCGACCGGCCTACGAAC
>JAOUPW010000656.1 GCA_029879665.1 Rhodospirillales bacterium
GCCACCCTTTACGGCGCCATCGCCATCGTGACCTGTATCGAGCAGGTCGAAAATACCTTCCTCGCCGCGACCAATATTTTTCTTCGGGAAAAGGGCGACTGGAAACTGATCCATCACCAGTCGGGTCCGGGCCAGCCGCCGGACGAATCCGATGAAGACGAAGATCATCCCGCCACCGTTCAGTGACCGGTTCTAAAGCATTTCCGGCTTTATCGGAATCGATGGAAATGCTCCATCTTATTATTGTTACGCAAATACGTCGCCGTGGATCGGATCGATCCGCTCGGGATTTGCTTTAAGCCAGCGCCAGCGCGATTGCGGTCGAGGCCACGATGTCGTCGACCGTGGCCCCCCGGGAAAGATCGCTGACCGGCTTGGCGAAGCCCTGCAGCACCGGCCCGATCGCCCGCGCCCGGCCCAGATATTGAGTCAGCTTGTAGGCGATATTTCCGGCGTTGAGATCCGGAAAAATCAGCACGTTGGCGCGTCCGGCGACTTCGCTGGCCCGTTTGATCTTTTTTTCGGCGACGGCGTCGATCAGCGCGGCGTCGGCCTGGAATTCACCATCAATGTTCAGGTCCGGAGCACGTTCCCGCGCCAGGCGCAACGCCTCGGTGATTTTGTCCACATGCGCGTGATTGGCGCTGCCTTGTGTGGAAAACGACAACATGGCAACCCGCGGCGGTGTCTGCAAAAGCTTCGCCGCACTCGCCGCCGAAGCCAGCGCAATGTCGGCCAGTTGGGACGGGTCGGGGTCCACATTGACAGCGCAGTCGGCAAACAGCAGCGGCTTGTCCTTTTCGCCTTCGAATTCGGGAATCACCATGAGGAAAAAACTGGACGGCGTTGCAATGCCCTCGGCCATGCCGACGCCCATCAATCCGGCTTCGATCACGCGGCGGGTCGGGTTGGCGGCGCCGGCGATCAGGGCATGGGCGGCGCCGGTCTTGACCATCATGGCGCCATGAAACAACGGCTTTTGCACCAGCCGGCGCGCCACCTTGATGTTTGCACCGGCGCGGCCTTGCAGATAGACATCGGCGAAGGCGTCATTGCTGGCGGCGGCCGTGGGGTCAATTGTCTCGATGCCTTCCAGGGACACGCCCGAGGCTTCGGCCGCCGCGATGATTTCGCCCGCGGCTCCCAGGACAATCGGCGCGGCGATGGCTTCATCGCGCAGCCGGGCCGCCGCCCTGAGGATGCGTTCGTCATTGCCTTCCGGCAGCACCACCGTCCGCGTCCGGGATTTGGCCCGACTGAGAAATGCCTCGATTATGTCCATCACGGGATGGAGGGTAATGGGGGTTTAAGGTCTTGTAAACGGAAGCTGTCTCCTCAAAAAAAGACAACGGGCAGCTTGCCTTCCCGGCGCCCGTCTGGGACCATAAAGATCAGGAAACACTCATCAATGGGGCGGACAGATGACGGAAGATACGGAAAAAGTTGAAATCCATCGCGGGCTAAGGGCGTTTAGCTTGATCGTTCGCCGACCACCCTGATCGACGGCCGCGCCGGCGAGCTTCGCTATCATGGCTATTCCATTCACGATCTGGCTGAATACTCGACCTTCGAGGAAACCGCCTATCTGCTGCTCAAGGGCGAATTGCCGATGGAGACGGAGCTCGACGCTTTCGATGCCGAACTCAAAGCCGGCCGTGTCCTGGCCGCGCCCATCTACGATCTGATCCGCATGCTTAAGGACGCCCATCCCATGGACGTGCTGAGAACGGCGGTTTCGGCGTTGGCGGCGTTCGACGCCGACGTTTCGGATAACTCCCAGGAGGCGACGCTCCGGAAAGGTATTCGGCTGACGTCTCAGGTGCCAATGATCGTCACCGCCCATCACCGCATTCGCAGCGGCCAGGACCTGGTGGCGCCGGACCCGGATCTCGGCCATGCCGCCAACTTCCTCTATATGCTGAAAGGCGAAGCGCCGAGCGCCGACGCCGCCAAGCTGATGGACACGGACATGGTGCTGCATGCGGAACACGGCTCCAACGCCTCTTCGTTTACCGCCCGCGTGGT
>JAOUPW010000155.1 GCA_029879665.1 Rhodospirillales bacterium
TGGGCACGGACGCCAACCTGCACGCGGCGGTGACGTCGGCGATTGCGGCGCTGTCCGGCCCGGCCCACGGTGGGGCGGCGGAAGATGTCATGCGCATGGCCCAGGAAATCGGCGACCCCGCCAATGCGGCGGCCTATGTAAAAGAGCGGCGCAAGAACCGCTTGCCGGTGATGGGTTTCGGGCACCGGGTCTACCGCGCCGAAGATCCGCGCGCGCGGCATATCCGTGATGGGGTGGAAAAGCTTTCCCGCGAAATGGGACAGCCCCAGTGGTACGAAATTCTACAGGCGGTGGTCGAAGCCATGAATCCGTACGCCCGGCACGGGGTTAACGTCAACGTGGATTTCTATTCCGGCGTCGCCTATTTTCTGCATGGCATCCCCGAGGATATCTTCGTGCCCATCTTCGCCGTCGGCCGGGTGCCGGGCTGGACGGTGCAGGCGTTGGAGCAGTTGGAAAACAACATCCTCATCCGCCCGCTGCTGCTCTACAACGGACCCGATGCGCGGGCCTACGTGCCAATCGGGCAACGGTAGGGGGAAAGCGCCAAAATCTGATTTTTCAGGGCGTTTTCCTGAGCGCGAGTTTTCGCGAAATTCCAAAATGCGATCAGCGGCGGGGGTCCATTTCGAACAGAATGGGAGAAGATCGCGGCGTTCCCGGCACGAAATCCACCTGATCTTCAACCGGCATCGCGACACGTTGCGTCATCCTGAAGAAGGCGAACGCGATCATCAAAATATTGATTGTTCCTATGAAAACAAACATGCCTTCCGGTCCGATCGCGAACATGAAGAGCGAGGCCAGAACCGGTCCGGAAATGGCGCCGGCGCCGAACAGCAATAGCATGGCGCTGCTGGCGGATATGAATTGATCGGGCTCAAGATAATCGTTGGTGTGGGCGATGGACAAGGGATAGAGGGTCAGCGTCATGCCCCCGAATAATGCGCCAAATAGGTAGATCCAGAAACCCTGCTTGAGTGTGCCAAAAACAAAGACGGCGCAGATCCCTAAGGCGGCAACGCATAATGCGGCAATCAGCTTGCGGCGGTCGATGCGGTCTGAGAGCCAGCCGAGCGGCCACTGGATCACGGTGCCGCCGATAATAATGGCGGTCATGAAAAGAGAAACCTCGGCAGTCGAAAACCCCATATTGATTGCGAAAACGGAACTCATGCTCCACAGCGCGCCATTGACGACGCCTGACGAAAAACTTCCGGCCACGCCAAGCGGTGAGTTTTTGTAAAGTTGGGATATCTTCATCCTGACGGGATTAACCCGGGCGGGCCCCGTGGATTTTGACAGTGCGACGGGAACCAGCGAAAGGGAAGTGATGATGGAGACAAGGACGAATAATTCGATTCCGGAAGGCGGCGTGAGATTAAGGAGAAGCTGCGCTCCGGCGGAAGCCCCCAGGCCGACGATCATGTATATGGAAAGAATGGCACCCCGGTTTTGATTTGTTGCGCGCGCATTAAGCCAGCTTTCCCCAACCAGGCACAATCCACCCCAGCAAATACCGGTGATAAAGCGCAGCAGCAGCCATGAAGCGGGTTCAAGAAAAATGCCGTGCATCAAGGTTGATGCCGACAGCATCGAGGCCAGCGCCGCAAAGGTCTGGATATGCCCAACCCGGTTAACCAGGGCGGGGCCAGCAATGGATCCAAGGGTGAAACCGGCGTAATAAGACGACATGATCATCCCGGTTTCGGTTACAGGAAAATTTTCAATGACCGCTCGCACGCCTAGCAGGGTCGATTGAAGCCCCAACCCCAGATTGAGCATTCCTATGCCAGTGATTAACGCCGATATTGCGAGAAGTGCGCTTCGCATAGAAACCTTTCGGTAAACAAAGAAACAGGCATTCGACGGGAGGCTTCAAAATGCCATCGACACTCAAAAAAACCGATTCAGGGCGCCCTTTAAGAATTTTCGGAATTAACCGAAACGATATATTTTAACCCCTGGATCGCCGTCTTGTATTCTTCGTCAGTGCGGTCCGCGAAATAGACGACATACGCGGGACGGGAAAACGTCGGCGATTTCGGGACAAGGAACAATTGGTTCTTTTTGACATGTGAATTCACGAACCTAAGGGGAAAATAACCGGATCCGCCGTTTTCGAGAATATGCTGCAAGCCCAGCGGGGCGTGACTGACCGTAAGCGCCGGGGCGCTGAGGTCCGGAAATGCCGCCGAGTAATTGGCCCGGAAATCCGGCCCCCAGTCCACATAAACATATCCATCCTCGCCCACATTCCGACATTTCTTGTCCGAGGAAACGAGCACCAGCGTTTCATTAAACAGTTCTTCGATCACCATGCCGGGGCGGCTTAGCGGTGAATACATGACGCCGATATCCAGCAATCCATCCGAAAGCCGCCGCATCAACCCCTCCGAAAGCCCGACCTCGGCGCGGATGGCAAAATCGGGAACGGCCGACTGCATCCAGGGAATCCACTTCAGAATAAGATTATCCCAGAGCGTCAATTGTCCGCCAATTGTAAGCACACCGGAAAATTCGTCGGGCAGGGAAACTTCCTGGCGGGCCTGTTCCCATGTTTTGACCAGGGTTAAGGCGTATTTCTGAAAAAGAATGCCGGCCGATGTCGGTGTGGCGCCGGATTTGTTGCGGACAAACAAAGCGCGGCCAAGGGTGTCTTCCAGGTTTCGGACCCGCAAGCTGATTGTCGACTGCGTGAGGTTTAACTGCTGCGCAGCGCCGACAAAATTTCCACAGTCCATGATGGCCAAAAAAGTGCGGGCGATTTCGATGTCCATCCTGATGGGTCCTTATGCCGATATCCGCCGCCGGCCCTTTTCGCCCGGGCGGGGGTGCGCCGGGGGGCAGCGGCGGGGGGATCAATTGTTAGTGCTCAGAGATGCTAAATACAACATCATTTTGAATTTAAAATACAAATAATAAAAATAAGAAAATTCAAGAAGATGCTAGTTAAGATATTGAAAATAAATAGATTTATAGGTTAACGGTCTTGAGGAAAAAGTGACGATATAAAAATTATAATTCATTAATTCTGATGTTAAATATCGATAAATATCGTTTTACAGCGATGAAAACTTAATTCAAAATTTTCATGATCCGATTTTGGATCAGAAACTTTGGTCTGTTATGGAGATGAAAATGATGCGGCCAATTACTCTTGGTTTTGCAGCGTTACTCGCCCTCACCCCCCTCAGTGGCGCGTTCGCCGTGGATGTAATCAACCAAGACGGTGAGGACCACACGCTGATAATTTCAGCTGGCGAAACTCAGAAGGAAATGGTGATCAAAGCGGGTGAAACCCTTACCAAGATTTGCGAATCCTGCACCATTCAGCTGAACGAGGAAGAGCCTCTTGAAGCTCAGGAAGATGAAGTCGTAACCATCAAGGAAGGAAAAGCGTCCACCGGCGGATGACCCCTCTGCAGGATACTTTCCTTTCAAGGCTCCCGGGCGCCCCCCCGGGAGCCTGTTTATTTTTTTTAAGATGAAGTAAAATTAGACAGAAGGAATGCGGGATATGACCAAAAAACCAGCAAACCGTACGCATCCAAAATTCAAACTAGGTCCGATTTCGGATCTTGAAAGTCATTTGTCCCGCAACTGGTGGAACGAACTGTTCAACTCGCTTTATTTGAAAACAGATGGCGACGTAGTTGAGAACGAATCAAACACGCGGAACGAAGTCACGAAGCTCATCGAGGTAACGGGTATCAAGAGCGAGGATCGTATTCTTGACCTATGTTGCGGCCAAGGGCGCCACTCGATGGAACTGGCCTCCCGCGGTTACCGGCATGTCACGGGAATTGACCGTTCCGGCTATCTGATCCGTCTGGCCCGGAAAAGGGCGCGTTCCTTGAGCTTGCCGGTTACTTTCCGGGAAGGAGACGCGCGACGGCTACGCCAGGAAAAAAATCCATATTCCTGCATCATAATTATGGGTAACTCCTTTGGTTATTTTGATTCCGAAGAAGAAGACCGGAAGGTGCTCGAAAGCGTAATCAGGATTATCGAAAGCCAGGGAACGTTTGTTCTCGACATTACCGATGGCGACTGGATGAGAAGCAATTACGAGCAAAGGTCATGGGAATGGATCGATCAGAATTATTTCGTTTGCCGGGAACGGGGTTTGTCTTCCGATAGCGACCGGCTGATTACCCGGGAAGTCATCACCCATGCGGAAAAGGGCGTTATCGCCGATCAATTCTACGCCGAGCGCCTCTATTCACGGGACAGAATCGTTGAATTGCTGGACCAGGCCGGATTCGGAGATATTCAAATTCAGGCATCGTTGGAAACGAATTCGGACCGTAACCAAGACCTGGGAATGATGAAAAACCGTATGTTGCTGACGGCAACGGCACCGGTAAAAAAAGCGCCTAAGACATCAAAATTTTCAAGCTTTCTCAATGTCACCGTTTTGCTCGGGGATCCCCGGATTCCGGACTCCGTAAAAAAAGACGGTCATTTCAACCCGGAGGATTTTGAGACGGTTAACCGGCTTAAAACTGCGCTTGAAGAGCTTGAAGGATATAAATTCAAATATATCGATAACCACGATACCTTGATTAGTGATCTCGGCAAGGACAAGTCGGACTTGATCTTCAACCTGTGCGACGAAGGTTATAAAAACGATGCCTTCAAGGAACTGCACATTCCCGCCTTGCTGGAAATGCTGAATGTTCCCTACACGGGTGCCGGGCCTGCCTGCCTGGCGCATTGTTATGACAAGTCAATTGTTCGCGCAATCGCCGACGCCAATGAAATTTATGTGCCATTGGAAAGTTATTATTCGGCAGGCGACATCTCCGCGACTTTGCCTTCGGTATTTCCCGCTTTGCTCAAGCCCGCCTTCGGCGATAGCAGTATCGGAATTACTAAGGACGCAGTGGTGAAAACGGCGGAACAACTGGTAACCTACCTTAGGGAGTTGCATGAAACTTACCCAGATTGTCCGGTTCTTGTGCAGGAATTTTTAAGCGGGCCTGAATATACGGTTGGCTTGATCGGAAATCCCGAAACGGGACTTGAATTCCTGCCGGTTCTGCAGGTCGATTACAGTAACCTGCCGAGCGGTCTGCCGCATATTCTTGGATATGAATCCAAGTGGATTCCCGAATCCCCATACTGGACCGGCATTAAATACGAAAAAGCGGATTTGAAGGCCGAGGATCTACAGTACCTGTATGACAAGTCCCGCCATTTGTTCATGCGGCTGGGATGTAAGGATTATGCCCGGTTCGATTTCCGCACCGACGATGAGGGACGAATTAAGCTTTTGGAAGTCAATCCGAATCCCGGATGGTGCTGGGACGGAAAATTGAATTTGATGGCCGAATTGGCGGGTATGAGTTATGGGGATTTGCTTGAAAATATTCTCAAAACCGCCTGCGAAAGAATCAACGTTCAACCGAGGACCGTCAGCGAGACAAGTATTCGTGTCGCCTGATAAAAAGATATTAAATGAAACAAGAATTGGCAATCCGCGACCGGCAAGACATCATCCCTGTCCAAGAGGGGGAAAAGGTATCTCTGGTTACCTTGATGGTCGGGCCGCAATTATTCGGAATACCCATTCTTAAAATTCAGGATATTCTGATTCCGGATGCGATCTACCCGGTTCCCTTGTCGCCATTCCAAGTCGCCGGGTCCATCAATCAGCGCGGCCGGGTGGTAACGCTTATCGATGCCCGGAAACGCCTGGG
>JAOUPW010000072.1 GCA_029879665.1 Rhodospirillales bacterium
GGTCCTGGTCATGCATGGACTTGCCGGCATCCTGTTCCATGTGCAGCCGTTCGATACCGACCTCGCGGGAGGAACCGTCGGGTAGATCCAATACAATAGTGCCTTCACCGACGATCGGGTGCTGAAACTGGGAAATCTGGTATCCCTGGGGCAGATCGGCGTAGAAATAATTTTTGCGCTCGAAAACGCTCTCCAGATTGATTTGGGCTTTTAGTCCAAGACCGGTGCGCACTGCTTGCTCGATACAATGTTCGTTGATGACGGGCAGCATGCCGGGCATGGCAGCGTCGACCAGCGAGACGTGGGTGTTGGGTGCGCCGCCGAATGTTGCAGAGGCGCCGGAAAAAAGCTTGGCTTGGGAAACGATCTGGGCGTGCACCTCGAGACCGATAACCACTTCCCACTCACCGGTTTCACCTTGCAGGATGTAGCTCATTTTGGCCTCCCGTCGAAGCCGGCGGCGGATTCGAGCACGTCGGCGGCGCGGAACAGGGTATCCTCGGCGAAGGGCTTGGCAATCAGCTGCAGGCCCAAAGGTAGACCGTCGCCGGAAAGGCCCGCCGGAACCGAAATGCCGGGCAGCCCCGCCAGGCTCGCCGGCACGGTGAAGACGTCGTTTAAGTACATGGCCACCGGGTCGTCCATTTTTTCGCCGATGGCAAAGGCGGTGGACGGCGCAGTCGGGGTCAGGATCACGTCCACGGCTTCGAAGGCGGCGCGGAAATCCTCTGCGATACGAGTTCGGACTTTCTGCGCCTTCAGATAATAAGCGTCGTAATAACCGGCGGACAGCACGTAGGTACCGATCAATATCCGACGTTGTACTTCGTCGCCGAAGCCTTCGCCCCGGGTATTTTCGTACATCTCGTCGAGTGTATTTCCCGGTATCCGCAAGCCGTAGCGCACGCCGTCATAGCGCGCCAGGTTCGACGACGCTTCCGCCGGCGCGACAATATAATAAGTGGGCAACGCGTACTTGGTGGTGGGCAGGCTGACCTCGACCGTTTCGGCGCCGGCTTCCTTCATCCATTCTACGCCTTGCTTCCACAAGGCCTCGATCTCGTCCGGCATGTTTTCAACCCGGTATTCCTTGGGGATTCCGATCTTGAGGCCCCGGATGTCGCCGCTGAGCGCCGCTTCAAAATCGGGCAAGGCCACGGGCGCGGATGTGCTGTCCTTCGGATCGTGCCCGGCCATGGCGCCAAGCAGGATGGCGGCGTCGCGCACGGTGCGAGTCATGGGGCCAGCCTGATCAAGCGAAGAGGCAAAGGCGACGGTGCCCCAGCGCGAACAGCGACCATAGGTGGGTTTCATGCCGACGATGCCGCAAAAGGATGCCGGCTGGCGAATGGAGCCGCCGGTGTCGGTGCCGATGGCCGCCGTGCACAGCCGCGCCGCCACTGCCGCCGCCGAACCGCCCGACGATCCCCCCGGCACCAGATCCTTAGCCTGCGCTCCCTTCCATGGATTGATGACGTTGCCGTAATAACTGGTGACGTTGGCCGATCCCATGGCGAACTCGTCCAGGTTGGTCTTGCCCAGCATCACCGCGCCTGCGTCTTTCAGGTTCTGCGTGACGGTGGATTCGTAAGGGGGCGTGAAGCCGTCCAGGATGTGAGATCCCGCTGTGGTCAGCACTCCTTCCGTGCAGAACAGGTCCTTGATGGCGATGGGGATACCGTCCATGGGTCCGGCAGCTTCACCCTTGGCGCGGCGGCCGTCAGAATCCTTTGCGCGTTGACGGGCGATCTCCGGCGTTTCGGTAATGAAGGCATTGAGCTCTCGCGCGCCTTCCATGGCGGCAAGATGGGCATCCGTCAACTCAAGGGCGGTGACTTCGCCACCGGCCAGAGCATCGCGGGCTTGGGCCAAGGTGAGGTCGGTTAGCGCGGCACTCATTCCACCACCTTGGGAACAGTGTAAAACCCGTCCTCGCGCTCGGGCGCGTTGGCCAGCACCCGTTCCGGGTATCCACCGTCGTTGACCACGTCTTTGCGCCAAGGCAGCGTCGCCTCGGCGACGCTGGTCATGGGCAGAACGCCTTCGGTATCCACTTCCGCAAGCTGCTCGATCCAGTCGAGGATGGCCGATAACTCGCCGGCCAGATGATCGAGGCGTTCGTCCTCGACCTTGATGCGGGCGAGAAATGCGATGTTATTGACGGTCTTGGTGTCCAGGGACATGTACTAGGTTCCAGGGTAGCCGGGCGCCGGAAAGGTTGAGGAATAATGGGGCGGATAACGGCGCGGAACGTAGCATCCGGGCCTATTCGGCGCAAGCCGTGCCGACTCTCGCCCTCTGGGTCGAGGCCGGAAAAAGACCGCTCAGGGCTGCTTTTCCAACAGAACCTTCCAGACGTCGGGCTTCCATGAGTCGATGGCTATTTCCACCGCCGCAGCCAGGGCCTGAGGCACGTCGTCGGCATCTTTTGTCGTGAGATCGGGTGTTTTAGCGAATTTCTTGATCGAAACGCTGTCAAAAACAACGCTGTTCTTGCCCGGATGATACATCAGGACGGTGGAGAAAATATCGTCGGGGCCATCCTCGATTTCCAACACATCAATGCCGATCTGATAGATTGGGTTTTTACGGGACAGTTGATAGGGGGCTTCGGTGATAAACATTGGTGCGATAAAGGAAATTTCCCTGTTTCCTTCACGGCACTGATAGGTGATTTCATATTCGGCGGTGTCGAATAATTCGCCATCCACCGGGTTTTTGCCTTCAAACCGGATGGAATATTCACAAGTGACCTTACCGGCTTCGGCCCGGCCCTGGATATCTTCATTCAGTGTTCCGTCAATCAGCGGCATCAAAACCTGGGCATAGACGAAACCCAAGGGCTTTCCGTCCTTTTCCGCTGCGATCCAGCCGCCCCGTTCGACCGATCCCACGGCGATGATGCGCTCCCCCTTCTTCAGGCGGGCGGTTTTCTTGGATTTGGTTTTGGGTTGGGCGCGGACGTTGACCTCCTCCATCACCAGATAGGCGCCGCTGGCGGGGTCGACGGGAATGTCCATGAAGGATGCCTGCGCTCTGGCGCCGTCCAGGGGGGTCGCAAACAAAAATATGGACAGCAGGCAGAAAATACTTGCCCGGCCGCGTTGGTAACCTTGTAGTTGGCGAGACTCCCCCATGCTCCCTCTCTTCGCGCCCGCGCTCCGGTCCAAGGAGGGCGGCGGGTTGGTTTTATTCTAAACATCCCCCGGGACCCGGGCCACAGGCATTTTCGCCCAAAATTGTCTATGTTTTTCAAGGCTCGACTTGGCCCCTTGCCGGGCGGTACTGTTCGCCTATGGGGATTGTGACGGTTCAGGAAATAAAGGCGGGTCTCGCGCCTGGGCGGCGGCTGCTGGGGCTTGACCCCGGCGCCAAGACCATCGGCGTCGCCATCTGCGATCCCGGCCTTGCCATCGCTTCGCCTTATGAAACCATCCAACGGACCAAGCTCGCCCGGGATGTGGCGCGGCTTAAAGAAATCATTGCCGAGGAAAACATCGGCGGGTTGATCATCGGCCTGCCGGTGAGCATGGACGGCAGTGAAGGCCCCCGTTGCCAGTCGGTGCGCCAGTTCGCCGTCAACCTGGAAAAAGACATCGATCTTCCCATGGCCTTCTGGGACGAACGGCTTTCCACGGCGGCTGTGGAACGGGTACTGATCCGGGACGCCGACATGACCCGCAAGCGCCGGGCCCAAGTGATCGACAAGATGGCGGCGGCCTACATTTTACAAGGGGTGCTGGATGCCATGGGGTATATGTCCGAAAGGAATGCGGAAAACGCGCCATGATCACCATCCTTTCCGCCCTGGCGCCGGTGTTTCTGCTTATCTTTCTCGGTTACGTTTTGAAAATCCGGGGCTGGGTGCCCGATGCCTTCTGGCAGCCGGCGGAAAAGCTCACCTTCTATCTGTTTTTTCCGGCGTTGTTGTTGAAAAGCACCGCGACGGCGGAACTGGGCAGCGCTCAGGTGCTGCCCCTGATGGCGACCCTGACGGCGGGAATTTTGGGGGTGGCGGCGCTGGTGGTGGTATTGCGGTCGCGCTTTGCCATCGATGGGCCGACGTTTTCGTCGGTTTTTCAGGGCAGTTTCCGCCCCAATACCTATGTCGCCGTCGCCGCCGCGCTGGCGCTGTTCGGGGATGCGGGCCTGAGCCTGATCGCCGTCGGCCTGGCGGCGTCCGTGCCGCTGGTCAATTTCCTGGGCGTCCTTGGTTTGCTCCATTACGCCCGGCCGCCGGGGGACGGTCCCCGCTGGAAACGGATTACGCTGCCGGTGATTTCCAACCCCCTGATCCTGGCCTGCGCCATCGGCGCCGGCCTCAACGTGGGCGGCGTCGGCCTGCCAACCGTGATCGAACCGCTGCTGGAAATTCTCGGCCGGGCCTCCCTACCCGTGGGCCTGATGGCGGTGGGCGCCGGGTTGAATTTCGCCGCCGTCAGGCCCTTCGCCCGTATCGTCGCCGTCACCGCCGGCTGCAAGCTGCTGGTGCTGCCCGTGTTCACCTTCGCCGCCGGCCGGCTGCTGGGCCTGGACGCCGTGAGCTTGAGCGTCTGCGTCATGTACGCCACCGTGCCCGGCTCTGCGGTGTCCTACATCATGGCGCGGCAGATGGGCGGCCACGGGCCGCTGATGGCGGCGATCATCACCACTACCACGCTGCTTTCCATGGTCGCCATGCCCTTGGCGCTGATGGTGGTGGGGTAATATCAAAAAAGTCGCCCAAGCCATATGACGAAGGAAATCCCATGCTGAAAATAATTAAAGGAATTCTCATCTCCTTTGCGTTGCTCATGGGAACGGCGGCGTTGGCCCTGGCGGATTTCGCGGACGTACAAGCGGCGGCCAAGCGCGGCGACTACCCGGCGGCCATCGCCGAACTGGCAAAATTATCGGAACAGGGTGACCGCCGCTCCCAGTTTATGCTGGCGCTGGTATACCGCGTCGGCAAGTGGACGGAGCAGGATTACGCCAAGGCGGCCAAATATCTGCGCTTGGCGGCGGGCAAGGGCCAGATGAATGCTCAGTACGTTCTCGCCGATCAATACCGCTTCGGCCAGGGCGTGGAACAAAACGCCGTCATGGCGCATGCCTGGGCGGCGGTCGCTGCCTCGCAGGGCAGCAAGGCGGGCGGCGCCATCCGCGCCAGCGTTGAAAAGAACATGACTCCGGCGCAAATCGCCGAAGCCCGGAAAAAAGCGCTGGAACTGCGTGCGGGATACCGTTGGCCGACCATCGTTGCCGACCAGGGATTGTCCGATTACATCGTTTCCTGCGGCCAGCTCAAGTTCGAGATCGAAGAGGCGGAAAGCTTCGCGACCGCCGTCAAAACGGAAGACGACCTGAAAAACATCAACCGGATGAAGGCCGCCTCTTCCTGGTCCAGCATCGCCCTTCTGTATCCCGACCTCCGCAAGGCCCTCGGTAAAATCGACCGCCGCCGCCGCGTCCTGGGTGAATTGTGGGAATACAAAAAATGCAGTTAATGTTGCCGGCGCTGATGGCGGTGGAGTGAGATAAACGCTTATTTAAGTCGCCGTCTCGCCCGTTTCCCCGATCGGGGTTTCGGGCAAGGTGTCGCCCGGGCGCACCCGGGTGAAGTCCACGGGTGTGGTCTTGAGGGCGAGCTTGTCGCTGTCGAGCCGGACGGAGACGAAGGCGGCGTCTTTCGGGTCGCCCTTGTCCGGGAAATCGGACCGGTGGTGGGATCCCTGCGAGCTTTCCCGGGAAAGAGCGGACGCGGCAATGGCGCGGCTGGTCAAAATCATGTTTTCCAGGTTCAGCCATTGATGCCAGTTGAGATCGAAGGCGCGGGTGGATTTGGGCACCCCGGTTTGCGCCAGTTCACCCGTCAGGTCTTCCAGCCCGGCAAGGGCGTCCTGCAATCCGGCCTTGTCCCGTGTGATGCCGGCCTTGTCCCACATCAGGTTTGAAAGCCGGGTCAGCATTCCGGCCAGATCGCCGGCGGGTTTTTCGTAGGGCGACAGGCAGCGGGCGCGGGCTTCGTCAAGCAGCGCCCGGTCGGGTTCGGCGTGGGCGTTGCGTCCTCGTGCGAACGGCGCCATGGCCCCGCCGGCGACGCCGCCGAAGACGGTGGAATCGGCGACTCCGTTGCCGCCCAGGCGGTTGGAGCCATGTACGCCGCCGGTGTCCTCGCCCGCCACATAGAGGCCGGGCAGGGCGGTAGAGCAGTCGAGCCCGATTTCAATGCCGCCCATCATGTAATGCGCCGTCGGCACCACCGGCACCGGGCCGCCGGCCAGGTCCAGGCCGACGTCGGCGCAACGTTCCACCATGCCTTTGAACATGCGGCGCACGTTGTCGGGGCCGAGATGGCTCATCTCGATAAAGACGCCGCCGTCTTCCGTACAGTTGCCGGAACGGATTTCGCTGTAGATGGATTGCGATACGATGTCCCGAGTCGCCCGTTCGCCCCGCTCGTCGTATTTGAGCATGAACCGTTCGCCGTCGCCGCCCAGCAGGTAGCCGCCGGCGCCGCGCAGACCTTCTTCCAGTACCGTGCCGGTCAGCCGCGTGCCTTCCCCGGCGAGCAGTCCGGTGGGATGGAACTGCACCATTTCCATATCGCGCAACGGCAACCCGGCGCGAAGCGCCATCGCCATGCCGTCGCAGGCCTTGTCGCCCGACGGCGTGTGGTAGCGGTACATGGTCGGCCCGCCGCCGGTGGCCAGCAGCACCGCCTTTGCTTGTACCCAGACGAAATCGCCGGTGCGCATGTCGACCATCAGGACGCCCGCCAGGCTGCCGTCGCTGGCCGGGATCAGCCCGACGGCGCGGCACTCTTCCAGCCGCCGGACATTCCGCGCCCACACCTGTTCGGCGAGACGGTTAATGATCTCGATACCGGTGAGATCGCCTTTGTGAATGGTGCGGTCAAAGGTCTGTCCGGCGAAGGCCTTGCCGTGCAGGGTGCCGTCCGGGTTGCGGTCGAAAAAGCAGCCCGCTTCGTTTTCCAGTTCCAAAATCCGCTTCGGCGCTTCGTTCACCAGCAGCCAGGCCAGATCCTGGTTAGGCAGCCAGCTGCCGCCGATGAGGCTGTCCATGAAATGCCGCTCGATACTGTCTCCGGGGATCAGGGCGGCGTTGTAGCCGCCCTGCACCATGCGGGTGCAGCCGCACTTGCCGAGCAGTCCCTTGGCGGCGACGGCGATGTTCAAATCCGGGTCCGCCTTGAGCGCGTGCAAGGCGGCAAACAGTCCGGCGCCGCCGGTACCCAAAATCAAAATGTCCGTTTTCAGGGTTTCCATGTCAGAACGCGTTCAGGCCAAAGAGGCCGCCCAGCACCAAGGCGCCGGCGGCGGCCAGCGCGATCAGGTTCTTCTGTGTATCCGTCCAGGGCAGAAATTCCACCGCCAAGATGCGCAAGCCTCCCAGGACATGAATGCCGAGCAGCACCACCAGTCCGATTTCCGCCAGCTTGACCAGCGGCGCCTCTGTCCAGGCAAGCGCCGTGTCCAGGGCCGCTTCGCCCTGAAGGGCGAGGCTGAGGAGTAAAAAATGAGCGGGCAGAAACAGGGCCAGCGCCACGCCCGAGGCCCGTTGCGCGAAAAACGCCCACCAGGGGCCGTGATTTCGGGCTCGCCAGCTCATAATAAAGTGACCCCCGCGACCGCCGTGAAGCCCATGCCCATCAGGGCCAGGGCGAACAGCAGCGCGGCCACGTCGAGCACCTTGCTCCGGCAAGAAAGGTGTTCCTGGGCCACCG
>JAOUPW010000073.1 GCA_029879665.1 Rhodospirillales bacterium
ATGAACCATCAGGCGGACATAATAGGCGCCCTTGTGAAGCTCCATCGGCGACGGCGGCATATTGACCAGTTTCGACACCGGCAGCGCGAACGCCGGGATGGTGCGCCCGCGCGCGATATCCACCAGGTCCGACACCACCGCCGATGCCGTCGGCCCGGCACCGGCGCCGCGTCCTTCGTACATGGTCGTATCGACGTGATCGCCATCGACAACGACCGCATTGAAAACATCCTCGATATGCGCAATCGGATCTTCCAGCGGGACCATGCACGGATGGACGCGCTGTTCAAGACCGTGCTTGGTGACTTGGGCAATCCCCAGAAGTTTGATCCGGTACCCCAGCTCTTCGGCAAAGCGGATATCGAGGGACGAAACATGGCGGATGCCTTCGATATGCACCGCTTCAAAGTTGACTTTACAGCCGAAAGATACGCTCGACAGAATGGCCAGCTTGTGCGCCGCATCGATACCGTCGACGTCGACCGAGGGATCGGCTTCCGCGTATCCCAGTTTCTGCGCTTCGGCGAGAACCTCGTCGAAGCTGCGGCCTTCCATGCGCATTTTGGTCAGGATAAAGTTGCAGGTGCCGTTGAGAATTCCATAGACTCGGCTCAAGCGGTTCGCCGCCAACCCTTCGCGCACGGCCTTGATGATGGGAATACCGCCGGCGACAGCGGCTTCAAACGCCAAGGTCACCCCGATCCCTTCAGCCTGACTTGCCAGTTCCACCCCGTGAAGGGCGATCAGCGCCTTGTTGGCGGTGACCACGGACCGCTGCGACGCAATCGCCTGTTCACATACATCCTTGGCAACGCCGTCGGAACCGCCGATCAGTTCAACGATCACATCCGCATCCGCTTCGCGGGCCATGGCGACCGGATCATCGAACCATTTGATGCCATCCAGGGAAACACCCCGATCCCTGTTGCGATCACGCGAAGAAACGGCGGTCACTTCCAGCTCGCGGCCACAGCGATCCTTGAGCAGTTCTTTATGCTCCCACAATAGTTTCAAAGTGCCTGCGCCGACCGTTCCCAAACCGGCAACGGCGACTTTAAGTGATTGATCCATGAATGCTTTCTTCGTTGAATCTTTATAGTTGTTTATACAGCCGCGGCCCGCTGGCGTTCGGCGTCAGCAATGACCTTGTCATAATTGCCGAGGAATGACTTGATATTCCGCACGGCCTGGCGGGTACGGTGAAGGTTCTCAACCAGTCCGATGCGGACAAAATCATCGCCGTGTTCGCCGAATCCGACCCCCGGCGAAACCGCAACACAGGCTTCGCGCAGCAGCAGCTTGGAAAACTCCATCGACCCCAGATGACGAAACGCCGGCGGAATTGGCGCCCAGGCGAACATGGTCGCGGGCGGGCTGGGGATATCCCAGCCGGCAGCCCCCAATCCGTCAATCAGAACGTTTCGGCGTTCACGATAGAGCGAACGCATCTCGTCGACGCAATCCTGCGGCCCGTTCAGGGCGGCGGTGGCGGCGACCTGAATCGGCGTAAAGGCACCGTAATCAAGGTAAGACTTGATGCGCCCCAGCGCCGCGATCAGACGCCTGTTGCCGGTGGCAAAACCGATCCGCCAGCCCGGCATGTTGTAGGTCTTGCTCATGGACGTGAATTCCACGGCGATATCCTTGGCGCCGGGCACCTGCAGGATCGACGGCGGAGGATTGCCATTGAAGTAAACTTCCGCGTAGGCCAGATCGGAAAGAATGTATATGCCGTGATGACGGCAGAAATCCACCACCTGGGCATAAAAATCCAGATCCACCAGCTCGGCCGTGGGATTGTTGGGATAGTTGAGCACCACCGCCGTCGGTTTGGGCACACTGTGCTGCACGGCCCGTTCCAACGCCGGAATGAATTCCTTGTCCGGACGCACGGGAATGTTCCTGACGGCGGCACCGGCAATGATGAAGCCGAAGGGATGAATGGGATAACTGGGATTGGGCACCAACATAACGTCGCCGGGACTGGAGATCGCGGATGCCAGGTTCGCCAATCCCTCTTTGGACCCCAGGGTGACGATGGTTTCGCTATTCGGATCGATATCGACCCCGAAGCGGCGGCCATAATAGGCGGAGACGGCTTTTCTCAACCCCGGAATGCCGCGCGAATTAGAATAACGGTGGGTTCTCGGATCCTGAACCGTTTCCGTCAGCTTATCGACAATATGTTGCGGCGTCGGCTGGTCCGGGTTGCCCATGCCGAAGTCGATAATATCCTCACCCTCGGCGCGCGCGCGCGCCTTCATGGCATTTACTTCAGCGAACACATACGGCGGCAGACGCCGGATGCGATGGAATTCCTGGTCCATGACAACCACCAAAATCGTTGAAAACAGACCCTTTTACCCGCCCTCAGGCTGGCACAGGGCGGTTAATAATCAATGTAAATGTCGGTTCTGCGGTTGCCCGCTTCGCCGGCCGGCATGACCTCATAAAATAAGGGCTCGGTATCGGATCGCGCCGAAATCAGGATGTTTTTCCGGTCCACGCCGAGCCGCGCCAGTTCAGTTGCTATTTTCTGGGCTCGGTCGGCGGAAATCCGGTAATTCACCATCTTGTGTTTGACCGGGTCCATATTTTCAGTCCGGCTGCTGGCATGGCCGCTGATGCGGATATTTCCACCGCTTTTTTTCTGCAGCAGGGTTACTTCCTTGAGGATGGCCCGGTCACGGACATCCAGTTGCGCCGAACCGTTGGCAAAGAGAATGGTTGCAACCTTGACCGAACCGACGGCAAGACCGTTCGTGGTGGCAAAGGATCCCCCCCCTACCGGGGCCGTCATCGCCGGTTCGCCGGAAACAGTCCCGCCGGAATTGACAACAACGGTTTCAAAGGAGTCCGTACCTATGGACAACTGCGACTGCTCCGCCGGCAGATTCGGCGATTCCATGGCTTTGGCCCGGATTTCGGCCAGTTTTCTTTCGTAGGCCTTTTGCGTGGCTTCCATGTCTTCCGATGTCATCGGCGTGGAAGGTTGCGACGCCTGCGCGGATGTGACCGGAACAACGGGGGTCGCCGGCGGCGGCGGTGCCGCGGCGCCGGCGGCGTCATTCCATTTGATC
This sequence comes from Rhodospirillales bacterium, assembly GCA_029879665.1. Taxonomy (GTDB): domain Bacteria; phylum Pseudomonadota; class Alphaproteobacteria; order Rhodospirillales; family JAOUPW01; genus JAOUPW01. The sequence continues at coordinate 3,081 of JAOUPW010000073.1, forward strand.
TGCGGCGCCGTAGCCGAAGGCGCGGGCGGCGGCGGCGGCGCGGAGTCCAGGCCCTGCCTCTGGATCGGGCCAGAAGCATACTGGCGTTGCTGGGTGTCGCCGCTTAACCCTTGGGCAACCTGGGCGCCGGACGACCGGGGCCGTTCCGGAACCGAAGAGAGTTTGGGAAAAGGCTGATCCGCCCCCGGTGCCGGCGCGCCCCGGGAGGCAACGAGGCCACTTTGAGGTTGAGGCAGGGCCTGAGCCGGCTCAGCCTGCTTATCCCCGCTGAGAAAATCGGCTGTGCCCTTGTACCATTCAATCGGATTGATCGCATCGGGAACCGAGGAACACCCGCCAAGGGCCGTCAATCCCAGGACCATCGCCCCGGCGAAAGAAGGCATGGCGACCCGCTTGCGCAAGCCTCCCTTTGAATTATCTTTAGTCATAACAGCCAATGCTCTTTGTTCCTGTAGGCATTTCATCTCGAACTCTTCCGCCGATTGTATGTCGGAGGCCTCTTGGAAACCAATAAAAACGGGACGTATCCGGCCCCCTGCTTCCTCTGCTCTTGAGTTTACATGGAATCCGGCTATTTCCTGAGGTATTCTTATCCCCGTATCGGATCATAAGGATAGTGACATGCCCAATCAACAGGCCCCTGATCCTACTCAGATTTCAGAATCCATGGCCCATATCGCCGAGAAAAGCCAGCGGCTGGTCTCGGATTTCCTCGCCCGGCAGACCTCCGAAGGCGTCCTGGATTCGACCGATCCCCTGAACATCGGCGGGGCGTTCCTTGAATTAACGTCAAAAATGATGGCGGATCCGGCCAAGTTGGCGGAAGCGCAAATGGCCCTGTGGCAGGGCTATTTTAATCTCTGGACCAACACCGCCAACCGTATCATGGGCCAGGACGCAAAACCGGCAATCACGCCCGAGCGCGGCGACCGCCGCTTCAAGGACGAAGCCTGGGACGAAAACGACATCTTCAACTACATCAAACAATCCTATCTTCTGACCTCCCGTTGGCTGCAGACGACGGTGAACAATGTCGAAGGCATGGATGATAACGCCAAGCAGAAGGTCAATTTTTACACCCGGCAGTTCGTTGATGCCATATCGCCAAGCAATTTCGTCATGACCAATCCGGAGGTTCTGCGCCAAACACTGGAAAGCGGCGGCGAAAATCTGGTCAAAGGGCTTGAAAACCTGCTTGAGGATCTAGAGCGGGGCAATGGCCAGCTGAATATCAAGATGACCGACATGGATGCGTTTGAGGTCGGTGAAAACATTGCCGTCACCCCCGGCAAGGTAATTTTCCGCAATGACCTTCTTGAACTGATCCAATACGAACCGACGACCAAGACCGTCCGCCAGCGCCCCTTGCTGATCATGACGCCGTGGATCAATAAATTTTATATTCTCGATCTCAGGCCCGACAATTCGTTCATCAAATGGGCGGTGAGCCAGGGACACACCGTGTTCATCACCTCCTGGGTCAATCCGGACGAATCCCTCGCGGCCAAAAACTTCGAGGATTATATGTTCGAAGGCCCGCTGGCGGCCCTTGACGCCATTGAAAATGCAACCGGTGAAAAGGACCTCAACGTCATCGGCTATTGCATCAGCGGCACCCTTCTCGCCGCTACGCTGGCCTACATGGCGGCGAAGGAGGACAACCGCATCAAATCGGCGACCTATTTCACCGCCCTGGTGGATTTCAAGGATGCCGGCGATCTGGCTGTTTTCATCGATGATCAGCAACTTGCCAGCCTTGAGAAAAAGATGAACAAACGCGGCTATCTGGAAGGCCGCGAAATGGCTTCGACCTTCAGTATGTTGCGGGCCAATGACCTGATCTGGTCCTTCGTTATCAACAACTATCTTCTCGGCAAGGAACCGTTTCCTTTCGACCTCTTGTACTGGAACGCCGATTCAACCCGTATGCCGGCTGCCATGCACAGCTACTACCTGCGCACGATGTATCTGGAAAACAAACTGATCGAACCGGGCGGCATTACCCTCGGCGGCGCTGCCATCGACCTGAGCAAGATCAAAACGCCCACCTACATCATCTCGACCCAGGAAGACCATATCGCGCCGTGGAAATCCACCTATGCCGCGACCGGAATCTATTCGGGACCGGTTAGATTCGTGCTTTCCGGATCCGGCCATATCGCCGGGGTGGTCAACCCGCCCGCCGCTAACAAATACGGCTATTGGACCAATTCGAAAAAATCGAAAGATCCCGACGCCTGGTTGAAAGGGGCGGAACAACACCAGGGATCGTGGTGGCCGGACTGGGACGCCTGGGTCAAGAAATACGCCGGCAAAACAACCGTTCCCGCGCGCGTGCCCGGCAAGGGCAAGCTCAAGGCGCTGGCTGACGCCCCCGGCACCTACGTCAAGACGCCCGCCACCTAGGATGTCTGCGGGTCCTGGCGGCCTGCGGCCCGGCAGGATTATTTTTTTCTCATTAAATCCAGCAGCTTTGTCGCGGCTCCATGGGGATCGACGTCACGCGTGAGCGCTCCTTCGATCATCGCCGCCAGGTCGTCCCTGAGACCCTCGGTCAACTGCCGCTGAATGATATCGCCGGCGGAAGCGAGAATCCTGAGTTCCAGATTCTGCCGCCGACGGTTTTCCATTTCCCCCGATTGCTCGAGAAAAACGCGGTGGCCGTCAATGGCCTGCAGCAAATCCTCGATTCCCGTTTCCTGTTCGGCGCTGGTGGGGATCACCGGAATGGTCCAATCCGACGGACCCTTTCCCGGACGCCCCAGGGACAGCAGGGCCTTGAGTTCGGATACCGTCTTATCCGCGTCGGCGCGGTCGCATTTACTGACGGCGTGAATGTCGGCGATTTCCAGAATGCCCGCCTTGATGGCCTGAATGTCATCACCCAGGCCGGGGGCTGAAAGCACCACCACCGTGTGCGCGGCCTTGACGATGTCCACCTCGTCCTGGCCGACACCGACGGTTTCGATCAACACCACGTCAAATCCGGCGGCATCGAGAACATCCACCACGTCAAGACTGGCCCGCGCCAGCCCGCCCAAGGCGCCGCCGGTGGCCATGGTGCGGATAAACACGCCGGGATCTCCGGTCAGGTCGCTCATGCGCACCCGGTCGCCCAGAATGGCGCCGCCCGAATAGGGGCTGGAAGGGTCGACGGCGACGATGCCGACCGTGCGTCCGGTTTTCCGCAATCGCAGGGTCAGAGCCCTGACCAGGGTCGATTTTCCGCTGCCCGGAACCCCGGTCAACCCAACCACGTGGGCGCGGCCGGCGTGGCGGTAGATTTCAGCAAGCGCCTCCCGGTCCTTTTCGGTCCCGGCCTCGGCCCGGGACATCATCCGGGCGATGGCCCGGGGAATGCCATCCAGGACCTCCTTGACCAGTTTAGAATCAGCGGGCGCGGTCCTCGGAGTAACAGGCATCTTTTACGGGCCGTTTTTGAATGGAGGAAGGAAAATATACCCCCAAAACCTAGCCGATGAAGCCCCCCCGGCCAAGTCCGGCGCGGGGCCGGACGGTCAGGATCATTGACTTGGGGGCCGGAAAGACTAGTATCCGGCATCGATCTTCCCGACATCACCTAAGGATACGTGTCCGGGTATTTACCCGTGTACACCGGAAGTATTTAGACTTAATGAGCTTTTCCGATCTCGGCCTAAGCGATGAAATTCTGAAAGCCGTCGCCGACGCAGGATATACCGAGCCGACTCCCATCCAGGCCCAGGCGATTCCCGTTGTACTTATGGGACGGGATATCCTCGCCTGTGCTCAGACCGGCACCGGCAAGACCGCGTCCTTCACCCTGCCGATGATCGAAATCCTCGGTCAGGGCCGGGCCAAGGCGCGCATGCCGCGCTCGCTGATCCTGGAACCGACCCGGGAACTGGCCACCCAGGTCGCCGAAAACTTCGATACCTACGGAAAATACCACAAGCTGAGCAAGGCATTGCTGATCGGCGGCGTCTCCATGGCCGAACAGATGAAGGTCATCGACCGCGGGCCCGACGTCCTGATTGCGACGCCGGGGCGGCTGCTGGACCTGTTCGAACGCGGCCGCCTGTTGATGACCGACGTCAAGACCCTGGTCATCGACGAGGCCGACCGCATGTTGGACATGGGCTTCATTCCGGATGTGGAAAAGATCGTCTCGCTGATTTCGAAAATGCGCCAGACCCTGTTCTTTTCCGCGACCATGCCGCCGGAAATCCGCCGGCTGGCTGATCAATTCCTGATGAATCCCAAGGAAATCACCGTCGCGCCGCCTTCGACCCCGTCGGAAAGAGTCACCCAGGGCCTGATCATGGTCGCCCACACCGACGGCAAGCGCCCCGGCGCCGGACAGAAAGAAAAACGCGCGGCACTGCGCAAGCTGATCGCCAGCGAGGACGTGCGCGATGCGCTTATCTTCTGCAACCGAAAGCGCGATGTAGGAACCGTTCACCGCTCCATGACCAAGCACGGCTTTTCGGTCGGCCAGCTTCACGGCGATATGACCCAGCCCGCCCGCACGGAAATGCTGGCCCGGTTCAAAAACGGCGAGTTCAAATTCATGATTTGCAGCGACGTCGCGGCGCGGGGGCTTGATATTCCGGCCTTGAGCCATGTGTTCAATTTTGACGTACCGACTCACCCGGAAGATTATA
>JAOUPW010000074.1 GCA_029879665.1 Rhodospirillales bacterium
TGCGGCCGGGCGACGGTAAAGGATTGGGGCAGGCTTTCGCGCAGGCCCTTGGCAATGGTGGTCATGGCCGCAAAATCGGTCTCGCCCCGGTAATAGATCCAGTGCCAGAGCTGCTTGGCGCGGAACGGCTTCTCGCCGATGGCGGCCATGGCGGCAGCCATCTCCTCGCGGCTCATCCCGGCCAGGTTGGGTTTTGGAGCAAGGGTCATGGTGGCCTTGATATAATACGTTCAGCCACAATTAAAAAGGGGCGGAAAAATCAGCTATTTCACTCGGCAGACGTTGTTATTTGATGCCGCAGGCTTGGGAAATGGCAGTATAGGCGGCGGTAAAGCCGTTCAGGGAAAAGGTGTCCGTGGTCAGGGTATCCCGGGAAGAGGTGCCCTTGACGATCATGTCGGCACCGCCCTTCATGGCCGCGACCAGGGCCTTGTCGCCTTTGTCGTCGAAGGCCCAGGCATGGCCGGCGTCGGTGAACAGCTTGAAAGTCTGGCCGCCGATGGTGACCGTTACCTCGCTGCCGCTCTTGTAGGTATAGCCCGCCTGAATGCTGACGACGCCGACGGTCTTGTCCGCCTGGCGGTGGGTGACCTGGATCAGGACGTCTCCGCGGCTGGTGTATTTGCCTTCGGATTTCACCGCCACACTGCCCGCGGTACAGACCAGCTTGCCCTTTTCCGTATCCTTGAAAGCACTCCAGTCCTGGAAAACGTCGATCAGGGTCGCGGCGGCCCAGGCCACGCGCCCCCCGACAGAAAAGGTGGCGGCGGCGGTAAGAACGGACAAGGCGACGAGGCCGATTTTCAGGTGCGGTCGAAATCCCATGGAAAATAGTGATAACCGCCAGGAAGCGGCTTGCCAAGTAGGGGGCTCGGGGTCCTTAAGGCGTCCCGTCTTCGTCGGGGGGCGGTGCCAGGAATTTATCCATTTTGGCGCGAATCCTGGGCGCTCCGTGCACATGTTCGGCCATGGGTTCGACGGCGCCGCCGGGCATGCCCGGGCGGCGGGCGAAGCGGCCCAGGCTGAGGGTGCGGTCGTACATGACAATGGCCGCCGCGATTCCCACGTTGACGCAAAAACGCATGGGAATTTTGACAACAAAATCGCATCGCTTCTGCAGGCCCGGTGAGACCGAACCCCGTTCCGGGCCGAGCACATAAGCGGCGCGCTGGGGGTGGTGAAAACTGGGTAGTTCGACGGCGTCCTCGGTCAACTCGATTCCGATCAGGCTGCAGCCGTCCGGCAGCATCAGGGCGCCGGCGTCGGGGAAGCTGTAAAACGGCACATGGCCGGGGGCGGCGGAGGTGTCCGCCCGCCCGCCTTCCCGTTGGGCGTATTGGGCGCCGACGGTAAAAACGAAACCGGCGCCGAAGGCATGGGCGGTACGGAAGATGCTGCCCACGTTCATGGCCTTGCTGATGCCTTCGGCCCCGATCCCGAAATAACCCCGCATGGATGGTTTATCAGTCATTTTCGCCCTGTAATCCCTGAGTTACGAGCCCAAGCCTAGCCCAATACCCATGGCAATCAAACCCGCACCCATGCGCGACCTGACCGGCGCCGGCAGGTGGTGCCGGCCGGTTGGCTTGCTGATTCCTGTGGGCTTCCTTGCAAATCAAGGAGAGGTATGCAATTAATGTAGGACACGGGAAAGAATCCTACGGGCATAATTAAGTAAAAAATAATACATTAAGTAAATATCTATAATAGATAAATAACAAACCGTTGATATTATTAATAAAGTTTCTTTTTTTTTATTATCTGAAGCACTTTTTATTCTTTGAATATCAAAGTGTTAAAAGGAGAGTTACGTTGAAATTCGCTCGTTTTTGCTTATCGGCAGTCATTTTTTCTTTTTTAATTTATCCGGCATCCGCCGCTGCGGAATGCGGCAAGGTCACCCTTGCGGATATGAACTGGAATTCGGCATCGCTGATGGCCAACATTGACAAATACATCCTTCGTCATGGCTACGGCTGCGATGCGGAACTGGTACCGGGCGATACCCAGCCCACGGGCACTTCGATGATTGAAAAGGGCGAACCGGATATCGCCTCGGAACTGTGGTCCAATTCCTTCACCGAGGCGTTGGCCAAGGGGGTGGCCGAAAAGCGTCTGCGCATTGCCGGAAAATCTCTGTCCGACGGCGGCGAGGAGGGGTTCTGGGTGCCCAAATACATGGTCGACAAGGACCCGTCCCTCGCAACGATCGAAGGCATCCGAAAAAACGCCAAGCTGTTCAAGCATCCCGAGGACCCGGACAAGTCGGCTTTTTATGGCTGCCCTGCCGGCTGGAACTGCCAGGTCACCAGCGGCAACCTGTTCAGAGCCCTGAAACTGGCCGATTCCGGATTTGATCTGGTCGATCCCGGTTCAGGCGCCGGCTTGGCCGGATCCATTGCCAAAGCCTATGAACGCAAGGCGCCGTGGTTCGGCTATTACTGGGCACCGACGGGAATCCTCGGCAAGTATGAAATGGTCAAAGTCGATTTCGGCGTCGGCGTGGACAATGAACACTGGGAAAAGTGCATCAGCCAAGCCGATTGTCGGAATCCAAAGGTATCCATGTATCCCTCCTCGTCGGTTCTTACCGTGACGACGGAACGTTTCGCTTCGAAAGCGCCTGAGGCCTATGGCTATCTGACCCGGCGGGCCTTTACCAACGCGTTGATGAACAAAAACCTGGCCTGGATGGAAGCAAACCAAGCCGATGGCGACGTGGCCATGGAACACTTCCTCAAGAATTACGAAGCCGTCTGGAGCAAATGGGTTTCCAATGACGTTCGCGACAAAATCAAGACAGCTTTGCCTAAATAGAAATCCGCAGACGGCCCTGAAAGCCAAAATGGTTTTCAGGGCTTCTGTTATCCTTAACATCCTGATCTGATAAGGTGTTCGCGTCATGGCGGAAACATCCTGGCTGACCGAATTTCCCGAAATGGATCGGAATTCCCTGATCGATTTGCGCAAGATGTTCGATGCGGGATACCGGGAATTTTCCAGATCCTACGGCGATGCGATCGAATCCTTTTTTGACCCACTGTTGGTTTTTTTGGTTTGGTTCGAAAAACTTCTAATCCAGTCCCCCTGGTGGGCGGTCCTTCTTGTAATGACGGTACTGGCTTATCTTGGAAGCCGCTCAATCAAGCTTTCGCTTGGGGTTGTGGCGGCGTTTCTGCTGATTGGTTACTTCGGCATGTGGGACAATACCATGCGCACCATGAGCATCATCATGGTCTCTACGCTGCTTTCAATCGCACTTGGTATTCCCATCGGCATCCTTATGTCGCGATCCGATCGGGCGCAGGCCGTGGTCAAGACGGTCCTCGATGTCATGCAGACCATGCCGGCTTTCGTCTACCTGATCCCGGTTGTCATGCTGCTCGGCATCGGCAAGGTTCCAGGGGTTATCGCCGTCGTCGTTTATGCCATACCGCCGGTGATCCGTCTAACCAACCTGGGCATTCGGCTGGTCGACCAGGAGGTGCTGGAAGCCGCCACCGCCTATGGCGCCAGCCGTTGGCAACGGCTGGTGGGGGTGCAGCTGCCGCTGGCCATGCCTAACATCATGGCTGGAATCAACCAGACCATCATGATGGCGCTGGCCATGGTGGTTATCGCTTCGATGATCGGGGTAAAGGGGCTAGGCCAGCCGGTTTTGAAATCCATCACCAACCAGTATTTCACCATGGGGCTGTTCAACGGCCTTGCCATCGTGGCGCTGGCGATCATTTTCGATCGCCTGTCGCAGGCCTGTGCCCGGCGCACCCAAAAACACCTGGGGGATGTGAGAGGTGAGTGAACCCTTGATCCGGATCAAAGGCCTGTACAAGGTTTTCGGGCCCAACCCACAGGCCGTCCTGCCGATGGTTTTGGAGGGCCGCGCCAAGGATGAAATCCTTGCCGAAACCGGACATACGGTGGGCCTCAATAACATCAATCTGGAGATCAATCAGGGAGACATTTTCGTCGTCATGGGGCTTTCGGGATCGGGAAAGTCCACATTGATCCGCCTTTTCAACCGCTTGATCGAATCTACCGCAGGCCAGATCACGGTCGGGGGCACAGACGTTATGTCGCTGGGCACCAGGGAACTGGAACAGTTCCGCCGCAATCGGATGTCCATGGTATTTCAACATTTCGGTCTGATGCCGCATCGAACGGTCATCGAAAACGTGGCCTATGGCCTGATGGTTCAAGGCGTGGACAAAAAAATCCGCACGGAGACAGCCGCCGACTGGCTGGAGACCGTGGGCTTGGCAGGGTATGAGAAGCAATATCCGTCGCAGTTGTCCGGCGGTCAGCAACAACGGGTCGGCCTTGCGCGCGCCTTGTGTACGGACGCCGATATTCTGCTGATGGACGAAGCCTTTTCAGCGCTCGATCCGTTGATCCGAAGTGAGATGCAGGATCAATTGATCGAGCTTCAGGAAAAGTTACATAAGACCATTATTTTCATCACCCATGACCTGGATGAGGCGTTACGCATTGGCGACCGCATCGCCATTCTGAAAGACGGGGAATTGTCGCAGGTGGGCAAGCCGGAAGAAATTCTGCTCAAGCCGGCCGACGATTACGTCGAAGCCTTCGTGCGCGATGTTAACCGGGGCCGGGTTCTGACCGCAAATGTGGTAATGAAACCGCCCGCCTGCCGCCTGACCAACGAAAACCTGGATGAGGCGTTACGGCAAATGCGCGGCAAGGAGCATGAGTACGGCTACGTCTTCGAGGACGCCGATTACAAGGGCATCGTCACATGTGAACTCATTGAAGACGCCATGAAGCAGCCCGACGGAGAAACCGACCTCACCGAACTTGCTGAAGACATGCCGACCGTCCATCCGGACACACCGCTGGAAGATATTCTTCCAGCCTCGTTAGAACAGCCTTATCCGGTTCCGGTGATCGATGAAGAGGGGGGGTTTCAAGGCGTGGTGTCCCGGAAATCAATGATCTCGGCTTTATCAGATGTTATTGAGGATGCGCCAAAGTAACTCCGAACCAATGGTTTCGATTAATCCTGACCCGCTCTAAACACTCGGGCATTCTATCCATCAGCCGCTATAATGACCCGCCATGAGCAATCAGACAGTCCGTGACCAGTACGAAACCTATCCCTACCCCGAACGCGCCCCCGGCGACGAGGCCAAGCGGCTGATCGAAGGTTCGCCCAGCCATCTGCTCGAGCTCAACCATTATGTCTTCGGCGGCCGGCGGGATTTCTCCAAACCGTTCCGAGCCCTGGTTGCCGGCGGCGGCACAGGCGACGGCGCCATCATGCTGGCCCAGCACCTTGCCGACACCGGCGGTCCCGGCGAGGTGGTGTACACAGACCTGTCGCAAGCATCCCGTGCCATCGCCGAGGCCCGCGCCCGCGCCCGAGGCCTCGGCAACATCACCTTTCATTCACTGGCGATCGAGGATCTTGAAAACGCCGCGCTTGGTCCCTTCGATTACGTCGATTGTTGCGGCGTCCTGCATCACATGGCCGATCCGGCGTCGGGACTCGCCGTCTTGTCGCGGATTTTGGCCGACGGCGGCGGCATGGGCCTGATGGTCTATGGCGAATTGGGGCGCACCGGTGTTTATCCCGTGCAGGACATGCTGCGCAGCATTTCCGCGCCGGACTCGCTGCCCGGTGAACGGATCAAGCTGGCCAAGAACCTGTTGAAGCAACTTCCCGAAACCAACTGGTTGCGGCGCAACCCCTTCCTCGGCGACCATCTGGCGGGCGGTGACGCAGGACTTTACGATCTGTTGCTGCACAGCCGCGACCGGGCCTACCGGGTGGCGGAGATCGCGGAACTTGTGAACCGCGCCGGGCTTGCCATCACCGCCCTGATCGAGCCCGCAGCCTACAATCCGGACACCTACCTCACCGATCCCAAATTGAAGCAACAGCTGCAGACTCTGCCGTGGCTGGATCGCGCCGCCTTCGCCGAACTGCTTGCCGGCAACCTGCGCACCCATGTGTTCTATGTGGTCCGGAAAGGCCGCACCGCGGATGCCGTCGCCCCGGCCGATGATCTGGATTTGGCCCCGGTGCTTAAAGGCGGGGACGCGGCCGGCCTGGCCGCCCGGATTAAGCCCGGCGCCGCCCTGACCGCGACCCTGGACGGCATCAAGGTCCGTTTTGCCATGCCGCCCCTGGCCCAGGCGATGATCATCCGCATGGACGGCGTGCGCACCCTGGGCCATATTTATAATGAATTGGCCACAATAAACCCAAACCTGGACCGGGATGAGTTTCTTGCACAGTACCGGGTTCTGTATGCGGCCCTGAACGGTCTGGGACAGCTTTATCTGAGGCAGCCGCCGCCATGACCGGACCGCGATACCTGACATTCCTGTTGGCCGGGGTGCTGATGTTGGCATCCGGGGCCGCGTGGGCGGACGTACACGAAGTCCGGATCGGCGTCCTCGCCTTCCGTGGCGCGGAAGATGCCCTCAAGCGATGGTCGCCGACCGCCGCCTACCTGAGCAAAGCCGTCGATGGCGCCACCTTCCGTGTGGTTCCCCTGACCTTGAGCGAAATGAGCGAGACGGTGGCCCGGGGCGATATTCATTTCGTGCTCACCAACACCGGCAATTACGTCAATCTGGAACACCGTTTCGGGGTGACCCGGATTGCCACCCTGCGCGCGCCCGGCTTCGTGATTGCGGGCAACGCCTTCGGCGCCGTGATCTTCACCCGCGCCGACCGCGCCGACATCAAGGCGATCAAGGATCTCAAGGGTAAAAAATTTATGGCCGTCAACAAAAACGGCTTCGGCGGCTTTCAGATGGCATGGCGCGAATTGCAGGCTCACGGCATCGATCCCTTTTCCGATTTTTCCGAAATCAGGTTCAGCGGTTTTCCGCAGGATAACGTTGCCTATGCGGTGCTTAACGGCGACGTGGACGCCGGCACGTTTCGCTCCGGAGCCCTGGAAAACATGGCCGCCGAAGGAGACCTCAATCTTGAGGATTTCAAGATTCTGTCCGCCAAGCAACATACGGGCTTTCCCTTTCTGGTCAGCACCCGACTCTATCCGGAGTGGCCGTTTTCCAAACTGAACGCGACGTCGGAAACCCTGGCGCAAAAGGTTGCCATCGCCCTTCTCGGCATGTCCGGCAACAGCTCGGCGGCATTGATCGGAAAATACGGCGGCTGGACAGTGCCGCTGGATTACCAGCCGGTGCATGAACTGTTCAAGGAACTGCGTATCGGCCCTTACCAGGAACTGGGACGGATTACCTTCACCGATCTGTTTAAGCAATACGGCCACTGGCTGGTTCTGGTGGTGGTGTTGATTTTGCTGACCGCTGGCTGGGCTGCGCGGATCGAATACCTGGTGGCGCGCCGCACCCGCGAACTGTCCCAAGCCAACCTGGAATTGGAAAAACAGATGGCCGAACGCCGTCGCCTGGAAGACCTCGACCGCCGGCGGCAAGCGGAACTGGCCCATGTATCGCGGCTCAGTACCATGGGTGAAATGGCGTCGGGTTTTGCCCACGAACTGAACCAGCCCTTATCGGCGATCACAAACTACGCCAAGGGATGCGTCCGCCGTTTGCGCACCGGCAGCGGCGAAACCGGCGAGTTGCTTGACGCCATGGAACAGGTCTCGGTGCAGGCGGAGCGTGCGGCGAAAGTGATCCGGCGGATCAGAAGCTTCGTGCGCAAGGAAACGCCCCGGC
>JAOUPW010000075.1 GCA_029879665.1 Rhodospirillales bacterium
TCCCCTTTCCCCCCATTCGTAAAAAGGCGAACCGATCGAATGGAAAGCGGTTGGATATCATTGAACTTTGGATTTTTTCAAGATTTGAAAATTCCGGCGATGAGAAATTCCCGGTTTCCTTCCGGCCCTGTAATTGGGCTTTCCGTGATCCCCAGAACCGTCCAACCGGCAATGCCTTCCAACCATGACCGAATCTTATCGCAGACTTCGGCATGCTGTAACGGATCCCGCACCACGCCCCCCTTGCCGACCCGGCCCTTGCCGACTTCGAACTGGGGTTTAATGAGGGCAATCAACCGGGCGCCGGAACGGGCCAAAGAAAGAGGCGCGGGCAATACTATTTCGAGGCCGATAAAGCTTGCGTCACATACGATCAGATCAACGGGATCGGGAACCAGTTCAGCGGTCAGAAAGCGGGCGTTGGTTTTTTCCAGAACGACAACCCGAGGATCCTGGCGAAGAGACCAGGCCAACTGCCCTGTCCCCACGTCTACCGAGTAAACCTTGGCCGCTCCCCGTTGCAGCAGGACATCCGTAAATCCACCCGTGCTGGCGCCAACGTCCAGGCAGATCAGACCGCCGGGATCGATGTTGAAATGATCCAAACCGTGGGCGAGCTTGATTCCCCCCCGCGAAACCCAGGGATGGTCGGGTCCCTTGACCTCAAGTTGACAATCTGAAAGCAGCATATGACCCGGTTTATCGAGCCGCCGGGTGCCGCTGAACACTACCCCGGACATAATCAGGGATTGGGCGCGGGTTCTGCTTTCGGCAAGGCCCCGTTCCATGAGAAGGGCATCAAGCCGCATTTTTCTTGCTTTATCCGTCATCTGTGGAGGATAGCCGAAAAAGGGCCTATGCAACGACCCTGCACTGAGAGAAATCAGGCGCTGACCGGTTTCGCGATTTCTGATTCTTCCTGACGGCCCAGAGCACACAATACCGTCGAGACAATATGCGGAGCCGTCAGGCCGACCGTTTCATATTGTTTACTGGGCGAGTCCTGATCGACAAAAACATCCGGCAGGATTATGGCCCGGAATTTCAAGCTGTTGTCAAACAACCCCTCATTCGCCATGAATTGCATGACCTGAGCGCCAAAGCCTCCCACGGAGCCTTCCTCGACGGTAACCAGGACTTCATGGCTTTCCGCCAGCCGGCGTATCAGATCCTCGTCGATGGGCTTGGCGAAACGGGCATCGGCCACGGTGGCGGACAGCCCCCGGGCAGCAAGGTCATCCGCTGCCGCCAATGATTCCTGCATCCGCGTACCCAGGCTGAGAATCGCAACCGTAGAACCTTCGCGGACGATTCGGCCCTTGCCGATTTCCAGTGCCTCTCCTTTCGCCGGCAGCTCGATGCCGACGCCTTCGCCGCGGGGGTAACGGATGGCGGAAGGGCCGTCATTGATGCCGGCGGCGGTGGCCACCATGTGCATCAATTCAGCTTCGTCGGAAGGCGCCATTACGACTAACCCGGGCAGACAACACAGGTAGGCGAGGTCATAGGCTCCGGCGTGGGTCGCGCCATCGTTTCCAACCAGGCCGGCCCGGTCGATGGCAAAACGAACGGGAAGCTTCTGGATAGCAACGTCATGGACGAGTTGGTCATAGCCCCGTTGCAAAAAAGTGGAATAGATGGCGGCAAAGGGTTTGTATCCTTCGGATGCCAGACCGGCCGCAAACGTAACCGCATGCTGTTCGGCAATTCCAACATCAAAGGTGCGCTCAGGAAACCGACTGGCGAAGGCATCCAGGCCGGTGCCCGACGGCATGGCGGCGGTGATGGCCAAAATCTTGTCGTCGATTTCAGCTTCCTTGATGAGCGCTTCTGAAAATATCTTGGTATAAGACGGTGCATTGGAAACGGATTTATGAATTTTTCCCGTAACGACATCGAACTTTCCGACACCGTGATATTTGTCGGGCGATTCCTCGGCCGGAGTGTATCCGTGCCCTTTGTGGGTCACTACGTGAAGCAATACCGGCCCGGGTTCTTTGTCATCGCGCAGGTTTTTAAGAATCGGCAACAAATGTTCCAGATTATGTCCGTCAATGGGGCCGACATAATAGAACCCTAATTCTTCGAACAGGGTTCCACCGGTGACCAAGCCGCGGGCATATTCTTCGGCCTTGCGCGCGGCTTCTTCCAGAGGACGAGGGAATTTTTTTGCCATTTCAGCAAGAAAATGACGGAGCGAACGGAATTTTTTGGACGAAATCAGCCGGGAAAGATAAGCGCTCATGGCGCCGACCGGAGGCGCGATCGACATATCGTTGTCGTTCAGGATAACGATCAGACGTGAATCCATCGAACCTGCGTTGTTCATGGCTTCATAAGCCATGCCGGCGCTCATGGCACCATCCCCGATCACGGCGATGACGTTGTTTTCCTTGCCCATCAGGTCGCGGGCGACCGCCATCCCCAGGCCCGATGAAATGGAGGTGGAACTGTGCCCGGCGCCAAAGGGGTCATAGGGGCTTTCCGAACGTTTGGTAAACCCGGAAATCCCACCGCCCTGACGCAGGGTGTGCATGCGGTCGCGCCGACCCGTAAGGATTTTATGGGGGTAGCACTGATGGCCGACGTCCCAGATCAGCCGGTCGTCAGGCGTGTTAAATACGTGATGCAGGGCGATCGTCAGTTCGATAACGCCCAAGCTGGCGCCAAGGTGTCCGCCGGTGATGGAAACCACACGGATGGTTTCGTCGCGGAGTTCCCCCGCCAATTGAATAAGCTGCTCGTCGGTGAACCCCCGGATATCCGAAGGATCGCTAACTTTGTCCAAAAGCGGAGTTTGGTGCGTATTGTTAGTCACTTTTCTGCCCTCTCCCTGCTACCACCCTGTAGTATAACAAGCAAATGCGTGCGTAAACCGTTCTTTACGCACGTCTTTTTACCACAAAGCGAGCCAAATCCCTAAGCGGATCTGCTTTTTTAGCAAATATTTCAAGGTGTTCTATGGCCTGGTCACACAATAAATCGGCCTGTTCGCGAGCTCTTTCAATGCCCAAAAGCGACACAAATGTTGCTTTTCCGGCCTCTTGATCCTTACCTGTCTGCTTGCCGACCTCCTCAGGACTGCCTTCCACATCCAGCAGATCATCGACAATCTGAAAAGCCAGCCCCAGGTCATGGGAATACCCCCTCAAGGCATGGTGGGCCCCTTCGGTGGCCTTGCCGAGAATCGCACCGAATTCGCACGACACCTGGATCAGAGCTCCGGTTTTCATACGCTGAAGCCGGGTAATCTGAGGCACGTCGAGCGTTGAGTGCTCCGCCCTGAGGTCCAGCATCTGCCCGCCCACCATGCCTTCGTCACCGGCGGCTCGAGCCAGTTCCAGCACCAGTTCGGCGCGAACAACTGCATCGGGGTGGGTCTTTTTATCCGCCAATACTTCAAAGGCCTTGGTCAACAGGGCATCTCCGGCAAGGATGGCCGTCGCTTCGTCATACTTGACATGGCAGGTAGGTTGGCCCCGCCTGAGGTCATCATCGTCCATGGCTGGAAGGTCGTCGTGGATCAGGGAATAGCAATGGACCATTTCCACAGCAGCGGCCGCTCTCAAGGCATATCTTTCATCCACGTTAAACAGGGATGATGATGCAATCACCATGAAGGGGCGTACTCTCTTGCCACCGCCAAGGGCGGAATAGCGGATTGCTTCCATGAGAACCCCGCCCGGCCCTTTGCCGGCAGGAAGCAGCTTATCCATGGTAGAGTTCACGGATCGCGCAACGGAATCGAGAGAGAGATTAAAATCAGACACTTAGGTAGTCCTAATCCAGGTCCGCGGGTTCGATGTTTTCCGCGCCTTTCGGCCCCAGAACAACCTTTTCGATCCGAACCTGTGCTTCTTGAAGTTTCTTTTCGCAGTGGCGTTTCAATTGCGCCCCGCGTTCATAAGCCTCAATTGCCTCATCCAATTTTCCCGTTCCGGCTTCCAGATCACGGACAATATTCTCCAACTCGGCAAGGGCGTCCTCAAAGCTGAGCTTGTCGATATCTTTGGGAGCGGGTGATTTGGCCATGGTAATTCCTTGAGAGGGCGGGAGTTTACGCATCAACGCCTATGAGGGCAACTGTCCGATCATGCGTCATCCTGAATCAATAATCCATCAGGGTTTTGACATGAACCCGGGCGCAGGCAGCCAGAGCCGCGAGGTCGTAGCCTCCCTCTAGAACACTCACCACACGGCCTGACGAGACCTCCTGTGCAATGCCGAGTAACTCGCGGGTGATCCATGCGAAATCCTCCGTTTCGACGTTCAATTGACATAAAGGGTCACGCACATGGGCATCAAAACCGGCGGAGATCATTAGCAACTCAGGCGCGAATGCCCGCAAGGCTGGAAAGATGCGCTGTTCGTATGCCTTGCGGAAGGAATCGGATCCCGACCCTGGAGGAAGGCACACATTGACGATATTCCTATATTGACCGGTTTCAGATTCGGGGCCGGTTCCGGGATAGGCCGGCCATTGATGGGATGAGGCATAAAACAGGTCGCGATCGCCTTCGGCATAGGACTGGCTGCCATTGCCGTGGTGCACGTCAAAATCAACGATGGCCACTTTTCGAATCCCATGCACCTGGCGCGCCTGTTCGGACCCGATAGCCACATTATTGAAAAAGCAGAACCCCATGGCCCGGTCCCGTTCGGCGTGATGACCGGGCGGGCGGACGGCACAGAAAGCATTTCGCGCAGTCCCGCCCAGGACCGCGTCCACGGCGGCGCAGACGCCGCCGGCGGCCCTGAGGGCAGCATCTCCCGAGGCCGGCGACAGGACCGTGTCGGGGTCCAGGTGGCGATGCCTGGACTGGGGCCCGGGCTGGGGAACAGCGGAAAAGACTTCTTCCACATAGGCGGACAAATGAACCCGTTCCAGTTGGGACCGTTCTGCTTCAGGGGCTTCCATCCGCTGGAGCAAATGGAACGATTCACTTTCCAGGGCGGACAGCACCGCCTTAAGGCGATTCGGGCTTTCCGGATGAAATTCGCCCGGATCATGGTCGATACAGACGGAATGGGTATAGAGCTGGGTCGGCATAATGGCTTTATAATGGGCGAAATATCAGAGAAAAACCACTTTCCGTCTCGATTCAAGGCAACAAGATTTAGGATTATAAAATTTCAGCCATCACATTGCTTTGATCCTTTCATTTCAGTGCTGGACGACCCGGCCCGGTCAGAGCTAAAAACACAGAGAATTCATTAACATTAGCTGGACCTTTCATAATGCGCTTCCGCATATACCGGCCCTTGTCAGCCCTTGTTTTGCTCCTGTTTCTGGCCCCTGCCCTGAGCGTGCCTTCCCTGGCGCAAAAAAAAGATCAGGCCGCCATGGTAGGCATCGATTTGGTCCGGTCCGAACCCCTGAGTCAGACCGTTCCCGTAATCGGTCGCCTGGTTGCGCGTCAGGCCGGCGTCGTCGCCGCGCGCATCAAGGGTCCCGTTGCGGAACTGCGGGTAAATGTCGGCGATCACGTCAACAAGGGGGACATTATCGCGGTACTGGTTAAAGACTACCTGCAATGGGAACACCGTCTGCGACAGGCGGAAGTATCCCAGGCGGAAGCGAAACTGAAAACCGCCAAAGCCCAGGTCATTCTTAAGACGCAGGAAATGGATCGATTCAAGGGCCTTAGCAAATCGGCCGCTTTTTCCCAGGCACGGCTTGACGACGCCAGCCAGGAGGTGGTGAAAGCCAAGAGCGTCGTCGGCGAAAGCGAAGCAGCCCTGCTACAGTCTCAGGCGAATCAGAAACTGGCGGAAATCAGTCTCTACAATGCGGATATCCGGGCGCCTTATCCCGCCGTGGTCTCGCAACGGCTGACAGAGGTAGGCGCCTACCTGAACGTGGGCCAACCGGTGGTCTTTCTGATTGATGACCAGAATCTGGAAATCGAAGCCGATGTTCCGGCCAAACGTATTCCCGGACTGATCCCCGGAACCAAGGTTTCTTTTTCTTTGGGGACGCAAGATACATTCACTGCGAAAGTCCGCGCCGTGGTGCCGGAAGAAAATCCTCTCACCCGGACCCGGGCGGTTCGCTTTATCCCCGATTTCAATGGTGGAATTAAAAACCTCGCGTCCAATCAAAGCGTCACGCTTCTGCTTCCGGCGGGGGAAATCCGCGACGTGGTGACGGTGCATAAGGATGCGATCCTAAACCGCAAGGGACAAAATATCGTCTTTATCGTTGAAGACGGCACCGCCAATATCCGCCCCGTTCAGTTGGGAGAAGCTGCCGGTACCCGTTTTGTTGTCGAACGCGGGCTGAAGCCCGGTGACGTTGTCGTCATCCGCGGCAATGAACGTCTTCGCCCCGGACAAAAGGTCAGCCCTAAGAAAAAACCCGGCACATGAACCTGATCCGACTTTCCATTGAACGGCCGATCGCCGTTCTGGCCGCCGTTTTCATGGTGATCATGTTCGGCCTGGTGGCCCTACAAACCATTCCCATTCAATTGACGCCGGACATCCGCAAACCGGTCATTACCGTCCGAACCAATTGGCCCGGCGCGGCGCCCGTCGAAATCGAGCGTGAAATCGTCAATCGCCAGGAAGAAGCCCTGCGCGGCCTGGAAGGGCTGGACGAAATATCCAGCCAGTCTCAGGATGGCCGGGGCACGATTACCCTGGAGTTCAATATCGATCAGGATATGAACAAAGCCCTGTTGCTGGTCGCCAACCGCCTTGACCGGGTCACCGGCTACCCCGAAGAAGCCCAGGAACCGACCCTGGACACCGCCGGCAGCGAAGACCGGCCGATTGCTTGGTTTACCCTGAGCCGCATGCAGGGGAATGAACGTCCTATTCATACCTACGGCGATTACGTGGAAAACACCATCAAGGACCGGCTGGAACGGGTTCCCGGTGTTGCCCAGGTCAATGTCTTCGGCGGTAGCGAACGACAAATGGAAGTTATCGTCGATCCTTCACGAATGGCCCGCTATGGGCTGACCGTGCCACAAGTTGTCAATGCGCTGCGGGCGGCGAATTCTTCCGCCTCCGCCGGCGACGTGGACGAAGGGAAACGGCGTTATGTGGTCCGCACCCAAGGAGAATTGACGAACCTGGATCAGGTTCGCTCAGTCGTCCTGAGAAGCCTGATGGATCCCGAGACCAGCCGAATCGCCCGGGTTACCGTTGGTGATATTGCCGATGTTCGGTTTGGGTATCGCGAACCGGGAGCCTCAATCCGGACGATGGCAAATCCGGCACTGGTGCTCAACACGCCGCAGGAAACCGGCGCTAACGTCATCGAAACCATGAAGGGAATTCGTGCGGCTGCCGAAGAACTGAACCGCGTCCATTTGCCCGGCGAGAAACTCGTGCTGGAACAGGTTTATGATGAAACGACATATATCGATTCCGCCATCGATCTGGTGCAACAGAACATCTTCGTCGGCGGAACCCTTGCCGCGATCGTATTGTTGCTGTTTCTTCGCTCCGGCGCCGTAACCCTGATTATTTCGCTGGCAATTCCCGTCTCTATCATCGGGTCCTTTGTCGCTATGGCGGCGATGG
>JAOUPW010000076.1 GCA_029879665.1 Rhodospirillales bacterium
GATGATGCCGGCATCTTCCGGAGGGACCCCTTCATGGACAAGAAACGTCGCCACGAAATTCCTGGCATCGTCCGCGCTGATGAGAACGCTACCCTTGTGCTTTGTTTCTTGCATTTGCACTGCCCTGGACCACCATTACGGGAAAGTAGAAGCCTGTACGATTTCCGATGGTCTTGTATACCTGTCGCGCCGGGATAAGGTCAATCGAAGCCGACGGCATCCCACGGTCCGCACGCGCATGACTTGATCGCCCGTTTTTTCCGTGTACGGTATCGCAAGTTTTTCTCTCTTGAACTGACTCTGATACTTGGAACTTTTCCATGTTACTGCTGGAACATGACGCCAAAACCCTTTTGGCCGAACATGGCATTCCCGTTCCCGACGGCTTTATCGTAAAAAAAGGCGCTCCCGTGCCGGAGCCGTCGTGTCCGCCACCGTGGATGGTCAAGGCGCAGGTGCCGGTGGGTGGGCGAGGCAAGTCCGGCGCCATCAAAAAAGTGGTGGCGCTTTCCGGACTGTCGACCACCGTCGCTCATGTTCTGGAATTACGGGTCCGTTCGTTTAAGGTCGATGAATGCCTGATCGAACAGGCCATTGCCGATGCTGAAGAATACTACGTGAGCCTGTCCATCGATCCCAACCGTTGCGGAGTCGCGGTTATCCTTTCGTCCGAGGGCGGCGTCGATATCGAAGCTCAGCCAAAAGACAAACTGGCCGTCGGTTTCGCCCCCCTGTCCCTGGAATCCCTTCAAGAAGAAATTAGACGGCTGGCGGTAACGCTTCCTGCTTCCACCCGGGAAACGATCGGCGACGCGGCGGAAAAACTGGCCCGTGTTTTCATGTCGTCCGACTTGGCGTTGCTCGAAATCAACCCGCTTCTTTCATTGCCGGACGGCACATGGATCGCCGGGGACGCCAAAATCATTTTCGATGAAAACGCCTTATCCCGTCAGCCGTTCATGGAGAATCTTCTTGCCGCCAGGGATACCGCTTACCCCGCCGATTCCTTCAAGCACACGCACGGGTTCGATTTTATCGTTCTCGACCCCGCCGGCGAGGTCGGACTGATCACCACCGGCGCGGGATTGACCATGAAGGTGATTGACGAATTGAATGCCGAAAACGTCACGCCGTTCAATTTCTGCGACATCCGGTCGGGCATGATGCGGGGCGATCCGGCCCGCCTGAAACTGGTTCTCTCCCAAATTTCCGAAGGGCCTCAGGTCAAAGCGATCCTGGTGAACATTTTCGCCGGCATCACCAACCTGGGCGAATTCGCCCAGTTGCTGATCGAAGCCGTGCGAACGGCGGACGGCCCCCGCGTTCCTTTTGTGACCCGGCTGATCGGCAACGCCGCCGAGGACGCGGCGCGCATCCTGCACGAATCAGACCTGCCGTTCCTGGTCGAAAATGACCTCGACGCCGCCATCGCCAAAGTGGTTGATCTGGCCCACGGCAGCGAGGCCGACAATGCTTGATAAAATTCTCTCGGGAAATTCCGTTCGCGTTCTCGTTCAAGGCGCGACGGGGCGTACGGCACGGCGGCATATTTCAATGATGCAGGGCCATGGTACGAATATCGTCGCCGGCGTCTCGCTGCGTTCGGACGTCACGGACATCGACGGCATCCCGGTTTTTTCATCCTGCGGCGACGCGGTGGCGGAGAGCGGCGCCGAAGTCAGTGTCATCATGGTCCCTCCGGACGCGGTCCTGGCGGCGGTGGAAGACGCCGTAACGGCAGGCATCAAACTGATGGTTGCCGTCACCGAAGGTGTGCCCACCCATGACGCCATTCGCGCGGTCGCCCTGACGCGGGACCAGGGCGCCACCCTGATCGGCCCGACCACGCCGGGTCTGGTCATGCCGGGAAAACTGAAGCTGGGGTTCCTGCCGGAAGCCTGCATCCGGCCCGGACCCCTTGCCGTCATCGCCCGCAGCGGCACCCTTTCATATGAACTGAGTTACCGTCTCGCTGAACGGGGCATCGGCCAGTCTTTCTGGGTTGGCGCCGGGGGCGACCCCGTGAAAGGAACCCGGTTCGCCGATTTCGTCCCGCCGCTAAAACAGCATGGGGATACCTCGGCCCTGCTGGTGATCGGTGAAATCGGCGGAACGGACGAGGAAGACTTCGCCGCCGCCCTGCTGTCTCATAACTTCGGCAAGCCGGTTTTCGCGCTCCTGGCCGGATCGTCCGCGCCCGAAGGCGTGACCATGGGCCACGCCGGTGCGCTGGTTCATGGAAAGAGCGGCACCCTGGCTTCCAAGACGGCGGCGCTCGAAAATGCCGGCGTTTCCGTCTATACCCGCATCCGGGACGTGGTCGAGGCCGTCCAATCCGCGCTGCCGCGCCAGAATGATTAGTAGGAGATACAATAGATGATCTCTCTCACTTCCGAACAAAAACAAATGGTTATGACGGTCCGCGAAATAACCCAGAAAGAATTCAAGCCCAACGGCCTTCGTTACATGGACGGCACCTTTCCCTGGGAAAACATCAAGCGCCTTGCCGAAATTGGCGTTCTTGGCATGGCCGTGCCCGAGGCATATGGGGGACTTGGGTTGCCGGTTTTCGATACAGCCCTGATCCTGGAGGAAATCGCCAAGGGGTGTTACGTAACTGCCATGGCGGTTCTGGGAGAAGTCGGCGTCCAGACCCGGATCATTTCCACCTATGCACCTGAGACCATCAAGCAGAATATCCTGCCCGGGGTTTGCACCGGAGAAAACATCCTGGCCATTTGCATGACCGAACCCGATGCGGGAACCGATGTCGCCAACTACAAGACCAACGCTGAAGTCCGCGGTGAACGGGTGATTCTCAACGGCGTCAAGACGCTGATCAGCCGGGCCGAGGAAGCCTGCATGTTCGTCGTGTTCACGCGGATCGACAAGACTCCCGGCGCCGAAGGTATTGGCTGCGCGTTGGTGGAACGGGGCGCGCCGGGGCTTGAGGTCACCGGCAGCTTCCACACCATGGGCGGGGAATATTTGCACGAAGTTCGTTTCGAGAACTGTGAAATACCGCGTGAGAATCTTGTACTTGAACACGGGGGCTTCAAAAAACTTCTCAACGCCTTCAACACGCAACGCTGTCTTAATCCTGCAATCTCTCTCGGCTTGGCTGAAGGCGCGTTCGATGAATCTGTGCAATACATGAAGGATCGCAAGGCGTTCGGGCGGTCCATCGGCGATTTCCAGGGCATGCGCTGGAAACTGGCGGACATGTATAAAGACATCGAGGCTGGGCGCGGGCTTCTCTATCGTGCCTGCCAGAGCGCCGATCCTTTTCCCGACCCGCTGCTGGCCGCCACGGCAAAAGTTTTCTGTAACGAAATGTCCCTAAAAGTCACCAGCGAGGCAGTGCAGATCCATGGCGGCTATGGCTTTACCGACGAATTCCTCGTGTCCCGCTTTTATCGCGGCGCCCGGTATGGAACCCTTGGCGGCGGCACTTCGGAGACTCTGCGCAACCTGATCGGCAAACGCCTGATGACGGATATGCCCGATACGGATGGAATTTTGACGAGTTGGCTGGATTAAACGGATGGGGATTGCCAATTTATATGGCGTGAATCATCCGTGTAAGGGAAAAAGCTTTTTCAACCAATGGCACGAAAAATGACCAAAACCTTGACAAAATGTGAGTTTATACGCTTGCATACGAAAGCTAAGGGAGATCTATAAGTCTACTGATGCTGTATTCGCCCGGATTGCCCTAGTACAATGTCCAGCTTCCTGACCTGACCTCAACTTCAATGCCGGGTTTTGAACATAACCACTGCAAATAATAATATTTTTTGGGAGACATCGATGAAATTCACGAAATTTACGAAACCGCTCGCCGTGGCTTCGTGCATGGCTGCTGCGGCACTGATCACCGGCACGGCAGCCGCTGCGGGCTTTCCGGAAAAGCCGGTAACCTTTGTCGTTCCCTTCTCCGCCGGTGGCTCGAACGACATCATGGCGCGCCAGCTTTCAAAACATCTTAGCAAGATGTGGGAACAGCCCGTCGTCGTCGAAAACCGTCCCGGCGCGGGTGCCACGGTTGGTTCCGCCCATGTGGCGAAGCAAAAGCCCGACGGCTACACGATCATGATCGCTTCGGTCACCTTTACCATGAAGCCCGCGATCAAAAAGAAACTGCCGTACGATTCCGTGAAGGACTTCACGCCCATCGCGATGATCGGCCGCGTTCCCCTGATCCTGGGCGCCCGTCCGGATTTCCCAGCCAAGACGCCTGCCGAGTTCTTCAAATATGTTGCTTCCCAGAACGGGAAGGTCAATTACGCCGCAACGGGAACGGGTAGCATCGGTCATTTTGCCGGCGAGCTTCTGCATTCGGCCAAAGGCCTCAAAGCTACCGTCGTTCAGTATAAGGGCGGCGCCCCGGCCATGACCGACGTCATGGGTAGTCACGTTGATTATTTCATCGGCAGCATGACGCAAATGATGCCCCAAATTAACAGCGGCAAGATGATCCCGATCGCCGTGACCAGTGCCAAGCGCTCCCCCGCCGCGCCCAACATTCCGTCGTTCCAGGAAGCGGGCGTTCCCGACTACGACCTCTATCAATGGTGGGGAATTCTCGCACCGGCCGGTCTTCCCGATGATATCGTCACCAAACTGAATACCGACATCAATACCGTTCTCGGGATTGACGAAGTGGTCAAGTTCATGGGCAAGAAGGGCGCGACTCCGTCCCCCATGTCGGCTGCTGAATTCAAGCAGGTGATGATCAGCAATATCGACCGTTGGAAAAAAGTCGCCAAAGACCGGAATATCGGCGGCAAAAAATAAACGCTGGCTTGGGCCGCTAAATATACGGCCCGCATGCCGATTTCCCCAAACAGAGTCACGCAATCCGGTTTCGGGTTGCGTGACCTGTTTGGCGCTTTTTTAATCCAGTCTGAAAATATTCCATTGTGCGGATTTCCTTTAAACAAAATTTAAAGCCGGGACCTCTCCATGTTGCGTAACATCAACAAGGGTGACATGACGGCCGGCCTGTTGATCGCCGCCGTTGGACTGTTCTTTTTTCTCGGCGCCTTTGAACACGAAATCGGAACTGCCCGGCGCATGGGGCCTGGCTATCTTCCCCTGGCGGTTGGGATGATTACGGTGTTTCTGGGACTCGTCATTTCCATAAACTCCCTTCGCCAAGCGGACATTCTACCCAGGCTGGACAGCCGCCCGTTAATCTCGGTCATGAGCGCGATTATCGCCTTCGGACTTTCGTTCGAAGGATTAGGCCTCGTTCCAGCTGCCATGATGGCGGTTATCATCTCTTCCCTGGGGGATACGGATGTCCGCCCCTTGCCCACGGCAATCCTTTCGGTTGTCGTCGCGTTCGGCTGTTGGCTAATTTTTACCGTCGCGCTTAACCTTCCCTTTCCTGCTTTTAGGTTCATGTAATGAGTGAAATTGGCGCCAATATCCTGCTCGGGTTCGACACTGCCCTCTCGTACAGCAACGTGATGTACTGCTTCATCGGTGTCTTTGTTGGAACGTTCATCGGGGTTCTACCCGGCATCGGATCGCTGGCTGCAGTTTCCATGTTGTTGCCGATTTCGTTTTACCTGGAACCGACGACGGCGCTGGTCATGTTGGGCGGGGTCTATTATGGCGCCGAATACGGAGGCTCAACCTCGTCTATCCTTCTCAACCTACCGGGCACGCCGTCTAATGCCATAACCTGCCTAGATGGCTACCCCATGACGCTAAAGGGACGCGCCGGACTGGCGTTGTTCATGACCACCATCGCGTCCTTTTTCGGTGGATCGCTCGGTATTATTGCTCTTTATGTTTTGGCCCCAGTGATTGTTTCGGTGGCGCTGGCCTTCGGTCCGGCCGAATATTTCGCGCTCATCACCTTTGGCCTTGTCGCGGCCGCGACTGTCGCCCAGGACTCGCCCGCGAAGGGACTCGCCATGGTCTGCCTCGGCCTTCTGTTAGGCTTTGTCGGCCTGGATCTTGATACCGGCGTTCCCCGGTTTGAGTTCGGCTTTTACGAACTGCATGACGGCATCAGCTTCATTGCCGTGGCCATGGGAATGTTCGGCATTTCCGAGGTAATTGGCGCCATCAGCGTGGCCAAGCACCGCCCCTTCAATCAAAAAGTCACTTTCCGTTCGATGATCCCGACGCGACAAGAAATCCGCCAGTCCATTATGCCCATGTTTCGGGGCGCCGGAATCGGCGGCCTGTTTGGTGCCCTGCCCGGTACCGGGCCCAGCATCGGAACGTTCATCGGTTATTCCCTGGAGCGGCGCATATCGAAGGATCCTTCTCGATTCGGCAAGGGCGCGATCGAAGGCATCGCCTCGCCTGAATCCGCCAACAACGCCGCCGTTCAAACGGCATTTATCCCTACGCTGACCCTTGGCATCCCCGGCAGCGCGACCATGGCGGTGATGCTGGGGGCCCTTATCGTCCACGGGATAACGCCCGGTCCCAGCCTGATGGCTGATCGCCCGGATCTTTTCTGGGGCGTTGCGGCCAGTTTCTGGATCGGAAATCTTTTTCTGCTGGTCCTGAATATTCCCATGATCGGACTTTGGATCCGAGTCTTGAAAATTCCCTACCGGTTCCTATACCCGGCGATCATCGTTCTGATCTGTATCGGCGTTTATACGGTTCGTGAAACCACCTTCGACGTATTTCTGGTGGTTGGCTTCGGGTTTCTGGGATACATCCTGCGTCTTCTGAAATTTGAACTGGCGCCGGTATTGATCGGGTTTATCCTCGGCCCCATGATCGAGGAAAATCTGCGGCGCGCATCATTGATCTTCCGTGGCGACTTTACCCAATTCCTGATGCGTCCAATCAGCGGCATCCTCTTGGGGATAACATTCGCTTTGTTGTTGTGGACGGCGTGGACGATCATCAAAGGCCGACGCCGAAAGTTAACGGGACTGACAAATGAAGATTGATTTAACCGGAAAAGCGGCACTTGTGACCGGCGCCAGTGAAGGCCTGGGCAAGGCGATTGCCCTGCGTCTGGCGGCATCAGGTGCCAAAGTTGCCCTGTTCGCCCGTCGGCAAGACATTCTGGCGGCAGCGGTAAACGAAATCCGTTCCCAGGCGAAGACGGAAGTTATGGGAATGTCTTGCGATGTTTCCAATCAGGACGCTCTGAGTAACGCGATCACCGAGATCAGGGGGAAATTCGGCGGGATCGATATCCTGGTTAACAACGCCGGTTCGTCTTACCGGCGGCCGTTCGAGGAAATGACCCGCGAAGACATGATCGCCGACATGGACCTGAAACTCTTTGCCGCCGTTCGCGCCGGCCAGCTTGTCCTCGCCGACATGAAGGAGCGGCGATGGGGACGCATCATCAATGTGGTCAGCGCCAACGGCAAGGCACCCAAGGCAGGTAGTGCGCCGACAACATTGAGCCGTGCCGCCGGAATAAGTCTGACCAAAACCATGTCGCGGGAGTTGGCGCCCTGGAATATTCTGGTCAATGCGCTCTGCGTTGGCATCATTAAAAGCGGACAGTGGGAACGGCGACGCCAAGCGA
>JAOUPW010000078.1 GCA_029879665.1 Rhodospirillales bacterium
TCTACCGCTTCAGGTCCCGAGCGGTGATGGTCATTTCATCGATGGTTCTGAAGACGGTCGAAGAGCTGTTATAGGCCGTCTGAGTCATAATCATCTTGGTAAATTCTTCCGCCATATCCACGTTGGCGACTTCCCGTGAGAAAGGTGCGATCGAGCCGTAGGAACCCTCGCCGGCGGCTTTGAGCGTCGCGCTGCCGGACTCGGAGGATTCAAAAAACACATTTCCATTTTTTGTGCTGAGGCCATTGGCGTTGGTAAAAACCGCTAACGGCAGCTTGTAGATGTTTTGGATCATGGAATTTTCAAAATTCGCTATGATCCGGCCATCGGAGGCAAACGAGATGTTCTTCATGTTGCCGGTGCCAAGCCCGTTTTGGTTATAATTCAATGGTGTGAAATTGCCGGAAAACTGGGTCAACAACGAGATGTCAATGGATACACTGGAAGTGTTCCCGTCGGCCCAGGTGACGCTAACCGTGTAGGATGTCGGTGTGTTAATATAACCGTCGGATCCGAACGTAAGAGTCTGGGCGGGAGAAGTGACGGTGTCGCCCACATTGTCCGTCGTGACCGAAATCGTCCATTCATTGAGATTTGAATCTTTCGTGAAATTCAAAATCGGGGACTTCAGTTCTCCGGTGTTGTCATACATTTTAACGTTGTAAACCCGCACTGTTCCGGTTGCGTCATTGGCGGGAAGATTGAGGGAAAGGTCGGCGTTTGTGGTCTCCTGTCCGGAGTCGGAAAAGGCGAACGGGTCGACCCGGATCGATGTCAGGGTGCCGGTATTTGAAAAATTACCCTGATTGTCGGGTTCCCAACCCTGCACGTAATATCCGTTCTTATCCACCAGGTAACCTTCATAGGCGGTTATGGTTTCGCCGCCGAGTCCGGTGGTCGTAAATTCATCGCCCAGCCCCATTAAAAATGACCCGTCCCGCGTATACAGGGTATCACCGGAACCATCGACTGCGGTATTGAGAACGAAAAACCCCTGACCGTTGACAGAAATATCCATATCCCGTTGGCTGGGCAGGATGACGCCTTGCGTGGTGATGTTCTGAACATCAAGCGGCTTGGCCCCGCCAAGGTCCGATTGATTGAACAACGAATCGCTGAGTACAGTGGAAAAACGCACGTCGGTGCTTTTGTATCCGCCCGTATTCACGTTGGCGATGTTGCCGCCAATCACGTCCATCGAATGGCTCTGACTCATCATCGCCAGAACCGGTGTGCTGAAGGCCGAATAGATGCTCATAAACGCGCGCTCCTGACTCCGCCCCTGCTGGACGGTTAGTAAAAATCCGCAACAAACCAAGCAAGAAGAATGCCAAGGCCGGACATGAGGCAACCTATTGTTTAGCAACGATTTTTTATTTTCGAAAGGCCGCAAGCCCGGGCATTTTTTCCCCCGCCAACGCGGATGCAAGCAATATTTGCCGGGTGGGGCGGTGCTTATTGAGGAAAGGGCTGGGCAGGGCGTGATCTATTCGGCGGGGAAAACAAAGACCTGATTTCTGTCCACTGTCATGGAAACAGAGGATCCGGCATCAGGCAGGAATGCTCCGGATATGCGTGCATGTAGGATTACCGGAGAATTACCCTGTCCGTCGGCGCAGCATATGAGGCGCAAATGACTGGACCTGCCGAGCAAGCGGGCAGAGTCCACGGTCACGTCTTTGGCGCCCGCCGGAATTTCCGCCCCAAATTCCGCGGGTGGCGCAAGATGGAGTCCTTCGGGCCGAATAAGAATGACGGCCCCGGCGCCTTCAGCAATTCCCGGGGCGTCAAAGTTGCCCAGCGAGGTTGAAACCAGTCCATTCCGGACGCTGCCGCTAATCCGGTTAACCGGACCGAACAGGGCCGCGACATAGGCATTGACCGGGTGGAAATATGTTTCCAGCGGCGTTCCCGACTGAATGATGCGGCCTTCGTCCATGATCAGGATCCGATCCGCCATGTACATGGCTTCTTCGGGATCGTGGGTGACCATCAGGGTTGCGACCCCGGCCTCTTTCAGAACCCCCAGGGTTTCTTCTCGGATCTGGGCGCGGCGAGAAACGTCGAGGCCGGAAAAGGGTTCGTCGAGCAAAAGAATCCTGGGCTCCGGCGCCAATGCACGAAGCAAGGCCACCCGCTGTTGCTGTCCACCGGAAAGGGTATGGGGGTAAGTATCCGCCAATCCGGCCAGGCCCATCTGTTTAAGGGAGCGGGTTATCCAAAGCCGGCGTTCCGGCGTCAGGTTCTTTAGGCCAAAAATAATATTTTCAAAAATCGTCAAATGGGGAAACAGGGCGTAATCCTGGAACATCAGTCCGACGTCACGTTGTTCCGGAGGAATACTGCGATTGGTTTCGCCATCCGCGACCAGCTCATCGCCTACTGAGATCCAACCTTTTTGCAACCGCTCAAGCCCCGCGGCCAGCCTGAGCAGTGTGGTTTTTCCGCATCCCGAAGGTCCCAGCAGGCAAACCAGTTCACCGGCGCCGACATTGAAGGAAACGCCGTGTGCGACTTTGTTTCCGTTATAGGAATGGGAGACGCCTTCAAACCCAAGGCCATGATGAGAAATCATGGTTTAGCCTCCGCAATAAAATAATACCCCGGGCGTGACCGCGTGATCGTAAGACTTAGAATAATAACGGGAAGAATTCCGGCGGCAACGATGGTCAGGGCGGCAAGGGATGCTTCGGCCAGCAGTTCGTCGGAAGCATATTCATGGACGAAAGTTGCAAGGGTGTGAAAGTTGAAGGGCCTCAGGATTACCGTCATCGGCAATTCCTTCATACAATCGACAAAAACCAGGATTCCCGCGGTCAGGATGCTGCCCCGCATGATCGGTAAATGAATCCGCTTAAATACGCTGAAAGGTCCATGCCCAAGAGTGCGGGCGGCACCATCCATATTCGGGGTGATTTTGGCCAGGCTTGCTTCGACGGTTCCCAACGACAACGCCAGAAAACGGACGACATACGCGATAACCAGGGCGACGATGGTTCCGCTGAGAAGTAGCCCGGTCGAAATACCGAATGTTTCCGTCATCACCCCGTCAACCAGATTGTCCAGCCAAGCCGTCGGGATCATGACGCCAATGGCCAGAACCGCACCCGGCACCGCATAGCCCAGACTTGCCACCCGGGTCAGTGCCTTCATGACCGGAGTGCCCGAAAGACGAAGGCCATAGGCCATGAAAGCTCCTATCGTGACCGCGACCACGGCCGCCAAAACAGAAAGAGTCAAACTGTTCAGGGTGTAGATCGCATACTCCGCATCCAGGGTCAGTTGATAATGGATTAATGCGTATTTCACCAGGACCGCTCCCGGAAGGACAAAGCCGAGCAGGACAGGAAGGGCGCAGGCCATGCTTGCCATGACCCCCCGTCCTCTGCTGAGACGGTGGCCGGGAAGGGCTTTGTAGGTTCCGGTGGTATGGTGAAACCGTTGCCCCCGGCGGGCATGACGTTCAAGAATAATCAAAACCAAAACAAACATCAGCAATACGGATGCGAGTCCCGCCGCTCCCGACGGGCTGTTCATATTCAGCCAAACATCGAAAATACCGGCGGTAAACGTGCTGACGGCGAAATAGTCCACGGTCCCGAAATCGTTCAGCGTTTCCATCAGAACCAGAGTGACACCGATGACGATGGCCGGCCGGGCCAGGGGCAGGGCAACCTGAAAAAAATTCCGCCACGGGCCCCGGCCCAGGGTGCGGCCGGCTTCCAGTGCGCACACCGATTGTTCGAGAAACGCAACCCGGGACAAAAGGTACACGTAGGGATAGAGCACCAAAGTCATCATCGCAACGGCGCCGCTCAGGGAACGAATTTCCGGGAACCAGTAATCGGCACCGGATGACCATCCGAACCAGGACCGTAGAATGCTTTGTACGGGGCCGGAATATTCCAGAGTGTCGGTATAGATGTAGGCGATCACATAGGCAGGAACCGCCATCGGCAGCAGCAAGGCCCATTCAAAAATCCGCCGACCGGGAAAACGGCACATGGTCACCAGCCAGGCGGTTCCCGTTCCGATCACCAGAGTACCGGCGCCGACCCCCAACATCAGGCCCAGGGTTGTTACGGTGTAATTAAACAGGACCGTGGATATCAGGTGTCGCCAGATGTCGCCAACCGCGGCATTGGGAATCACGGCCATGGCGATGACCGTAACAATCGGCACCGAAGCCAGAACCGCGATGACGATGGTTCCCAGATTCCAAATGTCGAACCTAAGGCGCAGCTTTTTTCCAGGCTTTAATGATAGCCCCATAACGGGACTGGCAGGCCGTGTCACCATTCAACTCTTTAAGACCCCCTTGTTCTTCGGTTTTTCCGTCAATGGTCGAACTCGACCCGGTCCATGATTTTGGCGGCCAGGGATCTTTGCGCGGCGATCTGGTTAAGGTTGTGGTCATCGGCTCTGAACGAACCCCAGGAAGCGACCAATGTATGCCAGCGGACGCCGGGCTTCACTGGATATTCAAAATTCTGTTCCGCATAAATCGCCTGAGCCTCTTTACCACTCAAAAATTCAAGCAAACGTATCGCATTTTCCCGGTTTTTGGAACTTGTGGTGACCGCCCCCCCGCTGGCATTGACATGGGTGCCGCGATCCTGCGAGCCGCCGGTTGCGTTCGTTTTCTGGTTGGGAAAGATAATCCTGACGCTTGCCGCCCATTTCTTCTGTTCTGGTTTTTTATCGTTGGTTGCCATATTCCCCATGTAGTAGGTGTTGCCGAGGGCGACGTCGCACTCTCCCTGCCAGATTGCCTTGACCTGGGACCGGTCGTTGCCTTGGGGACGTCGCGCCAAATTAGCCTTGACCCCCCGAGCCCAGTCTGCCGCCGCAGCTTCTCCCTTAGCGGTGATGATGGATGCCAGCAAGGTAATGTTATAGGGATGCTTCCCGGACCGGCTGCAGATCCGTCCCTTGAATCGGGGCAGGGCAAGATCCTCGTAAGATGTGATTTCGCCTTCCTTGACCCTGGTCTTGTGGGCGTAGATGACCCGGGCGCGGGTTGTCAGCCCGAACCACAATCCGTCAGGATGACGGTATTGGGGGGGGATGTTGGCTTCGAGAACCGCAGAGCGAACCTTCTGTAGCAGGCCGGCGTTTGCCAGATCGCTCAGCCGCCCGACATCGGAAGACAAGACCGCATCGGCGGGGCTGTTGCTCCCTTCGGCCTTGAGGCGTTCAAGAATTCCATTCTTGGCATAGACCGCATTGACCTTAATGCCGGTTTGCCTGGTGAAGCTGCTGAGCAAAGGTTTCATCAGGAACGCCTGACGATAGGAATAAAGGTTTACTTCCCCGGGATTTTGCTGGGCATGAACAGGGGAGAGCAAGGCCATGAGGACAAAAGCAAAAGCGGCCAGGGAAGAAATCACCCGGCGACCGATCAAAGGGGATAAAGTGAGGAACATAGGCGGTTTCTCCTAAGTTATATGAGATTGATAATAATTCTCAATTGACCTTGCAGCGCAACATACTCCGCATGACAGGAGAAAGCAATGACTAACCACAAAAAAAATGCATGATTTTAATTGCTTGAAATATAAAAGAAAAAAGCCAGGGGCTCCAGGTTTATCCTGGGCCGAGTGGGGTCACTCTCCGAGATCCTAGGGGAAGGAATGTTCTAGTAATCGGGTCTGGCTTTGGGCAGTATTCAGCCCATGCCGGTGCTGGACTCGCATTGCCATTGATGCCGAATGACGCTCGGGAAATTCAATCTTTTTTCGTTTTTTTATGCGAAGGTTTTTGACGGCTTAATCTGGCTGGAAATTTGATCATATTGCCATGAAAATAACTGACGTCGGTTCCTCGAAAAAAACCACCCAGTCAAAGGGTAAACGGGTGGAATCGGGACGTGCCGGGGAATTCGCCCGGCAGCTCAAGGAATCCGCTGAATCGTCGAATTCCGCGCCTTCCGCGGAACTTGGGGCGATCGGCGGAGTGGACTCGGTCCTTACCATTCAGGAATCCACTAGCGCCACCGGGGGGAAATCCCGCAGCATGGCAAGTCGTTACGGAGAGGACCTTCTCGGCCGGCTTGACGAGCTTCGGCATGGAATTCTGGACGGAACTTTTTCGAAAGAGAAGCTTGCCGATCTGGCAAAAACCATGAGGGCCCGGCGCCAGGAGTCGGATGATCCAAAACTCAATGAAATTATAAATGAGATCGAGCTCCGCGCCCAAGTCGAGATCGCAAAACTGACCCGCGAATCCTAAACAACTCTCATCAGCCATCATTATACCGATTGCCGATTTGTCAGGCCGTGGAATTTATATTTCTTTATTTTCAATTAGTTATATGCATTTTTCATATTAAAAAATGATCTTGCAGCATTACCTCTCCGCTCTTATAGTCCGCGCGAATTAGTCCATCAAAAAGGGGACTTCGGAGACTATGAATCTGACTCTTTCACCCGATTATCATCCGACGGCCAAGGAGCCGTTCATGAATCCCATGATGCGCGAATATTTTCGGCAGAAATTGCTGGACTGGCGCGCCGAACTTCTAAGTGAATCCAGTGAAACTCTTCAAAACCTTCAAGAAGGCAATACCCCCGAAGCTGATATCGCCGATCGCGCGTCGGCTGAAACGGAACGTTCTCTTGAATTGCGCACCCGGGATCGGGCACGAAAATTGATTTCCAAAATCGACGACGCGCTGGCCAGGATTGAAGACGGAAGCTACGGTTATTGCGAAGAAACCAATGAACCCATCAGCCTAGCACGACTGGAGGCCCGCCCGATTGCGACTTTCAGTATCGACGCCCAGGAACGCCATGAACGGATGGAAAAAACGCATCGCGATTGAGCCCTTGGACATATCCTAAATATACCTTTCAAAAAAAAGGCCGATGCATTCCTGCATCGGCCTTTAAGGTTTCCAGGATTGTTGTCTTAAGCAATCCTAGAACGGGAAAACAATGTCCCAGACTTGAGTTCCCCAACGGGGTTGCTGGAGATCACTCAGGGTACCGCGACCGCCATAGGCGACACGCATTTCAGCAATCTTTTCGTGAGTTACGGAATTGTCGGATTCGATATCTTCCGGGCGGATGACACCAGAAACCATGAGTTCTCGAAGTTCGCTGTTCACGCGGATTTCCTGGCGCCCGATAATGGCCAGCGCGCCGTTTGCCAGAATCTGAGTGACCACAGCGGCAAATGTGAGGGTGATTTCTTCGGAACGATCAATGCCGCCATCCCCGGATGTCGAATGTTTGTTGCCGAAGCTCAGCATCGAACCGGGATCAAGCCCTTCCGGCAGAATTTTGCGGAAGGCATTGACTTCATAACCAAGAAGGTTGGTAACGTCGGTGTCTTCGCTGTCATCGCGGTCGCGATTTGTTTTGTTGTCCAATTTAGCACTGTCCGAAAGGTCCAGCTTGACCGTCAGAATATCGCCGACCGCTTTCGCGCGGTGATCCTTGAAAAAGGCCTTGGCCCCGGCCCGCCACAGCGAATTCGGATTTCGCTCCGGAGGATGCGGAGCC